>NZ_JAMZAP010000006.1:101586-226856 GCF_024181785.1 Vibrio sp. Y42_MX_L11 | reverse complement strand
CTGCTGACGGAAGAAACCAGCTTCAAAGCTGGGATCAAAAGAAAGCAGAAAAAAGCGAACCGTAGCAACAGCTACCTTTCGCAAGTCCTTGCAGGGCAAGGGGTTTCGTAATCTTTCCCTGCCAGGAAACTACTCTAATGTATCAGATGACGGCATTTGCGCCGGATACTATTGGGGAGGTAAAGATAGCTGCCAAGGAGATAGCGGCGGTCCGCTCATCGTTGACGATAACGGCATCAACAAATTATTAGGGGTGGTCAGTTGGGGTGATGGATGTGCTCAACCAAATGCTTATGGTGTTTACGCAAACGTCGCTCATTTTCAGCACAACGGCTGGATAGATAGTCATCGTAATACTATCAGCTACACTCAGTATCGAGATCTTCATTTCGTTGAGCGAAAGGCGCAGCAAGAGACCTTTACTATTCGTAATGACGAGGTGAATACGCCAATTAACATCACGGGCGTTACCCTAACAAGCGGAATCAGCCTCGCCAAAAATACCTGTACTGCGACACTGGCACCATCTCAGAGCTGTCAAATTACGGTAGGCTACTACCCAAGCTACTCGCACTCAGTTGAAACGATTGAAGTCTCTACTGATCATCCGAAACTATCTAAACTTTCGACTACCTTAATATATAGTGGTATTGATAAAGCAAGCAGCTCATTGAGCAGTGCCGTTACGCTAGCTGGCGCAAACGTGTACACCAATGAACACGCTTGGACCGCTGAAAATGGTGAACTTCAATCAGCAGACATGGGAACGTCTGCTGGCGCATCCATCTTGTATTTAACCGATCTTCCAAAAGGCAAACTATCAATGGACTTTAAAGTCTTGTCAGATGGTTTCGATGTTTTTGTCGTTTACGTCAATGGCCAAGAGTATGACTACACTCGCCAGCTTCTTGAGTACAATGAACTTTCTATCGATCTTTACCGGAAGTCAAACACGGTTACTTTTGCTTATCTGAAAAACTACGAGTTTAGCGGTGGTTACAACGCGCAAGCGTATATTCGCAATATCAAGATGTCAGTTAGTTCAGATAACACTAGCGAGAGCAGCGTAACAACAACATCGAGTTCAGGCGGCAGCTTCTCGATTAGCCTATTGATGTTGCTAGCTGCAGGTCCTTTCCTGCGTCGCAAAAAAGGATAACAAGATGCAATATATACTCAAAACAATGCTGCTTGGTTTGAGCTCAATCAGCTTAGTCGCTTGCTCGGCAAATACAGAAATGCAGCAAGGTCAAGAGTCTGAACACCAAGCAATCATGGTAGAAGCGTACCGAACTATCGATAGTCAAATTTCATTTATCGCCGAGTCTAATGGCTGCAGTAAGAACGATGACTTTAGCTTAAAAATAGAGCAAAACTCTTCAACGGAAGCCCTGCTCACAATCGTCAGGAACAAAGTGGATCATTGTAAACGAATGCCGTTTCCAAAGACTTTCACACTAACTCTAGACGAAGAGTTGAAAGGCAAAAAGCTTTCCATTACCAACCCAAAAAGCAAGTCACCGGCTAAATAGTGATTCGCTTACGAAAGGGAGCCTCGGCTCCCTTTTTGCCTCTCGCAACTCAGAAATTTCACTCTAGCGTTTTACGCCTGCTCAGACTCCACAATACGCTTAAGTGAATGCGGGTGCAGCTTGATACAAATGCCTTGGTACTTAAACGCCACGGTTGGGTTGTTCAAGCGTTCGCCTTCCCCTTTCGGGCTCGACAATTTGATCTTCACACCCAGCTCTTTTAACTCATCAAAACGCGCGCCAAACGCTGGGTAAGTGTGTTTCAAATCAGCAAGAAACTCATCTGCGGTTTCAGCATGAGACGGAATCACAAACTCCACATGTTCCCAGCTTTCATTTGGGTAGATTTTGCCTTCCGCAGGGTATGGCAGCTCCAGACACTCAATCTTCCAGCCACGGCTTTCCAACGCTTTGTCGAATTCGATAACGATGATTGGGCGACCGTTTATTTTCGCTTGTGAAATCACCTTACCGTATTGATTCCATGCTTCATGCGCGGCTTTCGCTGTTTCAGTATCATTAATACGCAGCGCAATATGGTCAGCCTGAGCAAAGCTCAGATCCAGTTTTAACAGGGTTGCAAGCTCTTCAATCTTCGCCATAAATGCGTCCAGATCTTGGATCATCAATTCAGGCGTTAGGCGCTTTTCAACTAGTTGAGTCGTCATTGTGGGTCTCTTATGGGGCGATTTATCTCATTACTTTGAGCGCAATAGTAAACGCAAACTAAGCCACATTTCCATTCAATCGAAAAAGTAAAAATTTCGCCTATTCATCTCTGTATGAAAAGCAATAAAGTTGTTATGATTAGCCCCATTTTTGTGAACTCTAACAGAGCTCGGCGTACATATTGCCGAGTTCTTTGTCCTTGAATTGAAGGAAACGCGTGTGAATATCCAAGCACTTATTAATGACAAAGTATCTCAGGCTCTAGAAGCCGCTGGCGCACCTGCAGGCAGTCCTGCAGCCGTTCGCCAATCAGCAAAGCCACAATTTGGTGATTACCAAGCAAACGGCGTAATGGGCGTTGCTAAAAAACTGGGTACTAACCCTCGAGAATTTGCACAGAAAGTACTGGATGTTCTGGACCTAGATGGTATTGCGAGCAAAACAGAAATCGCTGGCCCTGGTTTCATCAACATTTTCCTAAGCGAAGAGTTCCTTGCGAAACAAGCCGACGCGGCGCTAGCAGACGAACGTCTTGGCGTAGCTAAAGAAGAAGCACAAACCATCGTTGCCGACTACTCTGCACCAAACGTAGCAAAAGAAATGCACGTAGGTCACCTGCGTTCAACCATCATCGGTGATGCAGTGGTACGTACGCTTGAGTTCTTAGGTCACAAAGTGATCCGCGCGAACCACATCGGTGACTGGGGTACTCAGTTCGGTATGCTTATCGCAAACCTTGAGCGTGTACAACAAGAGTCTGGCGAAGTTTCTATGGAACTTGCGGACCTTGAAGGCTTCTATCGTGAGTCTAAAAAGCTGTACGATGAAGATGAAGAGTTCGCAGTAAAGGCGCGAAACTACGTGGTAAAACTGCAAAGCGGTGACGAGTACTGTGCAGAAATGTGGAAAAAACTCGTTGATGTAACCATGATCCAAAACCAGCGCAACTACGACCGTCTAAACGTGTCACTGACTCGTGACGACGTCATGGGCGAAAGCATGTACAACGACATGCTTCCTAAGATCGTTGCAGACCTAAAAGAACAAGGTCTTGCCGTTGAAGATGATGGCGCGCAAGTTGTATTCCTAGATGAATACAAGAACAAAGATGGCGAACCAATGGGCGTTATCGTTCAAAAACGCGATGGTGGTTTCCTATACACAACAACAGATATCGCATGTGCAAAATATCGTTATGAAGAGCTAAGCGCAGACCGTGTGCTTTACTTCATCGACTCACGTCAACACCAGCACCTAATGCAAGCTTGGACGATTGTTCGTAAAGCGGGCTACGTGCCTGAGTCTGTATCTCTTGAGCACCACGCGTTCGGCATGATGCTGGGTAAAGATGGTAAGCCATTCAAGACTCGTGCGGGTGGTACCGTTCGTTTAGCAGATCTTCTAGATGAAGCAGAAGTTCGCGCAGCACAGCTGATCGAATCTAAAAACCCTGAACTAGATGCGGAAGAAAAAGAGAAGATCTCTAAAACAGTTGCAATGGCAGCGGTTAAATACTCTGACTTATCTAAACACCGTACGACTGACTACGTGTTCGATTGGGACAACATGTTAGCGTTTGAAGGTAACACAGCACCATACATGCAATATGCATACACTCGCGTAGCTTCTATTTTCGCTAAAGCTGGTGTTGCTATGGACGCTCTCCAAGGTGACATCAAAATCACTGATGAGAAAGAGAAAGCACTTATTGCTAAACTTATGCAGTTCGAAGAAGCGGTTCAATCTGTTGCTCGCGAAGGCCAACCACACATCATGTGTAGCTACCTATTCGAACTAGCAGGTCAGTTCTCTAGCTTCTACGAAGCGTGCCCTATCCTAGTTGCTGAAGACGAAGCAGTGAAACAAAGCCGTCTGAAACTAGCTGCGCTAACAGCGAAGACCATCAAGCAAGGTCTGTCTCTACTGGGTATCGATACTCTAGAGCGTATGTAATCCGCTTTTACGTAGTTAGCTTAAGTAGCACAAGCTAAATGATGACAAAGGTTGACGTGAAAGCGCCAACCTTTTGTTTTATCTGTCGTATACTAATTCAAACTAAAAATTAATCGGACAGCAATAATGAGTTTTGAACTTCATCCTCAATTGGCAAAAGACACTTCGGTGATTGGTCACTTCCCACTTTGCGTCGCGCTTCTTCATAAAGATAATGCTGTGCCATGGGTTATCTTGGTGCCTAAACGCGAAAATTTGAAAGAGCTACACCACTTGCCAATGCAAGAGCAACAACAGTTTTTGCTCGAATCTCAAGCGGTAAGCCAAGCACTCGAAGCGACATTCCGCCCAGACAAGCTAAACCTTGGTGCCCTAGGTAACATGGTGCCACAGCTGCACATTCACCATGTTGCTCGCTTTAAAGACGATATGGCATGGCCGGGACCAGTTTGGGGTAACACCAAAGGTGAGTTTCGTACTGACGAAGGACAAGAAGAGATTCTTAACCGAATTCGTAATGTGTTGTCGTTAAGCTCTATCTTCCGTAAAGCGTAACCGTTATATAACTTTTAATTCAGGCAGAAAGTAAAAAGCCGCATCATTGCTGATGCGGCTTTGTTGTTTTTGCGCGATGGTTCATTGCTCTTACTACATGGTTACGGTAAGTGACAAACCATCGTGCTTTGTGACTGCATAGCGTATTCGCGTTATATGATGAGCTTTATTTGTATCTACCAAGCGAGAAATACGACCTTTGTTAATCCATACACTTAACATGGCGTCTGCACCGTCTTCACTCATTCCGAACTGTTTTGCTAGCTCAGATTGGGAAACCGTTCCTTTTTCGGCAATATATTGATAAAGCTCTTTTAAAATCATACGACTTGCGCCTCAAACTCGCCTTGATGTTTCTTGCCTACGCGCATGAAAACGCGGTACGTGCCAAAGAAAATCGCAATAATTGCGGCAATCCAAACGCCGCTGGTGATAGGGCTATCAGCGAAATGCATAAGCTGATGATAGAAAGTCGCACTCAAGTACGCGAGCCCCATTGTCCATACCGCTATAAAGCGCGCAAAGTTATTGCCGAATTCTCGAACATAGGCACCCATCGCAGCCACACAAGGAGTGTAAAGTAAGATAAAAATTAGGTACGCAAAAGCAGCATGACCAGAAACAAATTTCTCTTTTATGTTACCAAAGATCGATTCATCAATTTCTTGCTCCTCTGCGACTGCATGAGAATCTGCTAAATCACCGACGTCAATCCCCAGAGGATCAGAATAGCTCAGCCCTGCTAGGTTTTCAGGAATGCTCATCACCGCTTCTTCTAGGCTACCCATAAGATCAAATTCTGCATCCTCTCCATCGGTTGGCGTAGTATATAAGCTGTTCAATGTGCCCACGACTGCCTCTTTCGCGAAGATACCAGTAATAATACCAACCGTTGCTGGCCAGTTATCCTTTTGAATACCAATTGGTGCAAACACTGGCGTCACAACCTGAGCGGCTTTTGATAGAACCGATTTATCACTGTCTTCATTACCGAATGTACCGTCAGTTCCTAGCGAGTTGAGGAAGCTCAAGATAGCAACAACCACTACGATGGTTTTACCTGCACCCAATACAAACCGCTTAAGTTTTTGCCAAGTTTTGATCGCGACGTTCTGCAATGTCGGAAGCTCATAGTCAGGCATTTCCATCACCAAGCTATCACTGCTGCCAGGATACAGCGTGTGCTTGAGGAACAAACCGGTAAACACCGCGGCGACAATACCAAGCAGGTAAAGTGCAAACACAATGTTTTGACCAGAGCCTGGGAAGAAAGCGGCAGCAAATAAAGCGTACACAGGTAAGCGAGCACCACATGACATAAACGGTGCCATCGACGCAGCCAACTTGCGCTCACGCTCTTGGTCTAGCGTGCGCGTTGCCATGATCGACGGAACGTTACAGCCAAAACCAAGAACCAAAGGGACAAACGCTTTACCCGGCAAGCCGATTTTCTGCATCACTTTATCAAGCACAAACGCAGCGCGTGCCATGTAACCCGAGCTCTCAAGCACAGCAAGGAATAAGTACAAACACGCTATGACCGGGATAAAGGTCGCAACTGTTTGAATACCGCCGCCTAAACCATCAGCAATCACCGTAACTAGCCATACGGGGAGGTGACCATCTAATAAGTGATGTCCACCATCAACCAGCAATGCGCCTACACCAATGTCAAAAAAGTCGATAAATGCACTACCGATGTTAATCGAGAACATAAACATCAAGTACATAACCACAAAGAAGAATGGGATCCCAATCCACTTGTTCAAAATAAACTGGTCGAGTTTTTCAGTCACGCTACGGCTTAATTTGCCTTCGCTTCGGCGAACTTTTTTACACTGTTCATGCAGGTATGTGTACTTGGTATCCGCGACATGCAAATCGATATCCAAGTCTAAAGTCGCAATGACTTCCAATACTTTGCTTCTATCAATATCGGAAAGGCTATTGAGAACCATCGTGTCTTTTTCAAGCGCACGAATCGCTAATGCACGATGGGCGACGGTTTGATCGTTAAAAAGTGCGGAAACAGTTTGAATCGCCGACTCCATCTTTTCACCGTAATGCAAAGATAGCTCTTTAAGCGCGACCCCTTGAACGATGGACTTATGAAGTTTTTCTTTAAACTCTGCAACTTGAGTTTTATTGGTTGCAGATAAACTTACTACAGGACAACCTAACGTTTTCTCAAGCTCTGAAACGTTAATCATTTGACGTTCACGTTTTAGCGCATCCATTTTGTTGAGAACAACAATCATAGGACGGCCAAGTTCGCGAAGTTGCAACGTCATATATAAGCTGCGCTCTAAACTCGTGGCATCAACCACGTTGATAATGAGATCAGCAGGATGAGTTAGAACCGCACGCGATGCAATGGATTCGTCAATACTATTGCTATCATTACCACTGTCTAACGAGTAAATGCCAGGGAGGTCAGTGAGCAAAAACTCGTCACCCGCATGTTTGAATTGTCCCGTTTTCTTTTCAACGGTGACGCCTGCCCAGTTACCAACTTGCTGTTTTGCGCCAGTCAAACCATTAAATAGCGTCGTTTTACCACTATTAGGATTACCTACGGTAAGCACTTGATATTGCATTACACTCGCTCCACTTCAATTTTCTGAGCAATGGTTTCTCGCAATGCGACAGACACACCACGGACTTCGACTTGTAAAGGATCGCCCATTGGAGCACGTCGAATCACTTTGACTTCTGTATTGGGAAGCAGCCCCATTACCATGAGTTTCTTTCTGATATCTGATGAAAGACCATCTAACAACCGAATCGTCACCGTATCGCCAGGATTAATCTCTGATAACTTCATAGTGGCCCTTAAGAGTATTGCTAATGAGAAATATTATTATTTAATAAGTTTAGGCTGCCAATATTACTCTTCTATAACCCTTCAATCCTTGTGTGAAATCAAAGATTTCATAAATGTTTTCATGCTTTCAAACGTCAACTCCGTAAATTTCCTCTCGTTATTTACGTCAAAATTAACAATTAAAAATCACGATCAATGAAATAAAAATGTCACAAACAAAGGGAAAAAATAAAAAATTCCATACAAAACAATAATTTAGTTGGAACTTAAAACTTTGTCGCTTTTCTCATATCAACATGGCGTTATTTTTATAAGAAAAATAAGTAACCTCTCGTATAGTTACTCCATCGAGAGGGCAACCTCTCAAATGAATTCCAGAGGTGGCATGGCAACATGTCACTCCGGCAGCAAGCGAAGGTGTCATTGACACCCGTGGTATAGTCCCCCCGGCTATACCACGATATTTTTTTTCATCTCTCTAAACTCTTTAGCTTATCCACCTTTTCAGCACAGTTCTGTTTTCACGAATTTCGCATTCCCCCACTACTCAAATGAACCAACGCACTCTAGATACAAAAATACAACCATTCATCTATTTGTCGCCGTAGGTAAATCCGTCCTCTTAAGCCATGTATGGTTATAGCTAAGAACAGCGCTACTAACAGATAGAGCGTGACCGTGCTTACGTATTGAGAATGGATTTGTAGGCTAGATGTTATGAAGAAGCAATGAGAATCACTGCATTGGTAGCTCTAGCAATAGTAGAGCACTATAAGCAGCTCCCCAGTCTTTTGAATATTCACTAGGGAGTGTGTAATGAGTTTTTTTAGTTGGTTTCTTGGCTTTCTTGAGTCAAAGCAAACTTGGAAGGAGGCAAACCAAAATGCAATTTAAACTTTTGGCTAAAGTAAGAAGGATCATTAAAGCCGCAGTTAAACGCTACTTCGCTGATTTTCTCGCCCGCTAATAACTGCTCACACGCCGTTTCTAAACGAACTTCGGTTACATAATCTTTTAACGTTCTTGACGAGGCTGATTTAAAGCGCCTCTGTAAAGAGCGTTCTGACATGAACAGCATTTTAGCCGCTAAAGCAGTACCAAACTCAGGGTCATGGTAATGCTCAGCCACCAGCTGATAGACTTTTTGCAACCATTCTTTCTCTGGGGTCACTTTATCTTCGACGATAGGTTCAGACTCAAATTCTTGCAAAGATTCATCCACATAACTCATTTCCTTCGCAGTTGGCCATGTAATTTCGATTTTATTTTGAGCGTCGGAAGTAAACACCGCCAAGTATCCTCCACTCGTTGTCACTAACTGGGCAAGATGATCAATACTCAATTCAGAGTGGTTCATATTAGATGGACGCCCGGTCGTGACTTTATTAGGCAGTTGCGTCCCATAATCAAGAAAACTCAATGAAACAATATCATTGCCCTCTTCTAGCATGATTCTCACCGTTTGGCCTCGGAAAGAACGCTTGATGATATTGGCAAAAATGCTGTTGAAGATAACATCAAGGTTAAAGCTTTCCAGAGCAATTCGACTTGTTTTTCTCTCATCTTCAAGCTCCACCATAATCCCAGCCTTCGCAAAATCATCTTGCCATACATCAACCACCGATTGAGTTATCTGACTCAAATTGTAATTGTGACTACCGCCGCTAGCTTCGCCAGGAACACTTTTTAACTCATTTAATTGCCATGTCGTTTTCGCCAGATGATCTTCCGTAGCTGCATCCAAAGGTATGGGTAATTTTGACGCTATAAAATCCACACTGGACTTAATAGATTGCGCCACGTGATCAACCAACAGGTTTCTGACTTGAATCTGTTTACGTAGCTGTTGGTTACTCGTCAACAACACTCGGCTTTGATGCCTCAACTGGTTAGTTTTGAGTGTCACTTGCGCAGCTAAATCACGGTTAGCCTGTACAACATAGCGAGAACGCCAGTACATAAGTAGTGCAACCATGGCAATACTCGCGACCACAAAACCTAAAATTGCGAGTTGCGATAAATACCAAGGATTAAGCACAATAAAATACGACTCGAGCCCAACCAATCCAGCAGCGACTTGAGACTCATTACTTACCTGTAGGTGGTATTCACCGGAATTGAGATGCTCTAGAGTCAGTTGGCCTCCCTCTAGCGCTTGCCAAGGATCATCGCTATTCAATCGATAATACAAATTTTGGCTGTCTGGTTTTGGCATCACGCCAAATAAGAAACTTAGAGAAGAGCCATACGGTAATTTTATTCCATTCAAATCGGCGCTACCAACTTGTAGAACCTCGTTTTCAAGCACAACTTGGCTCACGATAAACTTCGACTCTGGAGGGTTGGACACAAGCAGCTTGGATGCTTCAGCTTTTACCAACCCGTATTTCGACCCTAGGACGAGCTCTCGCTCACCATCTTCTGTGTACTGTATAACACTGCAAATTCCTGGTAGAAACTCGTTGTTCATTAAGCCAGACGCTGATGAATAATGTTTCACTAATTCACCCGAAAGGTGGTAATAGCTTAGTCCGACAGAAGAGGCTAACCACACGCCTTGCCTGTCTCTGATCAAGCAAGCAGGTCGCGCGTTGGGCACACTCATTTCAACAACACGTTTCTCGTCACTTCCTTTAATCGTTTTAAAAACGCCGTAAGATGACGCAAACCACTGACTGCCATCAACCGCCGTGACCATGTCTAATGATTCACCAAATTTTTCGGAATAGCGGATGAACTGGATGTTTTCATTGCTGTATTGATAAACCCCATGATCGGTCCCTATCAATAGAGAGTCTTCAGTGTCGTATAAACGCGTAACCTTAGCTGGTAAGTACTGACTTACTAGCCACTCACTTCCAAAGTTTCTTACGCTTTGCTTGGTTATATCAACATTGTAAAGATGGTATCCGCTTGATACCCAGAGACGCTCATTACCATCTACAGTCACATGCTCCACTCCGTGTCCAGCCATAACCTGTAAATAAGGAAATGTCACTTTGTTAAGACCATTCAACTCAAATATTTCGAGCCCTTTAGAGGTCGCAAGCCAAAGCATCCCACCTTGAAATGCAAATTCATTGATCTGCGAATCAAGCTCCAAGACTTTGATATTGCCACTCTCACCTGTCCGATAAAGCTTTCGGTCATCCGCGAACCAAAGCGCATCATCAGGTCCTGTGGAGGTTTGTCGAATTCGCCCTGATAAGGTTTGCGAGTCATAACTACTGAAAGTTACTCGTTCAAACTTTTTACTAAACAAGGAGTAATAACGAATGCCTTGGTTAGTCGCGATCCACATCCCTCCCATGTTGTCACTCAGTAGCGAATAGATCTTTGTATTATCCAGCTCCAGTTCAAGAAAGCTTGCAGGCTCGACTTCTGTCACTTCACCTGACAAGAATGAGTATAAATACAGACCATGCTCAGTCCCCACCCAGTACTCTTGATTTGTCTCAGCGAAAGTCAACACATGAGAGCCGCCAATCTTAATCACCTCTTTATCAGGTTGATAAATATTGAAAATTAATGCCCCACGCAACGTTCCTACCAGAATTTCTCTGCGCGTGTGTGAGTAGTAGATCTTTTCAATGTAGTTCTGACCTGAAGCGACTACATGGTCAAACTTATCTCCTTCTGAAAGATAAAAGCCAGAAGTTGTAGCAAGTGCCCACTTCTCTTCGAGCAGAACTGCATCGTTAATATAAACATAGCTATTGTTGCTATGTTGATAGAGCTGCAACAAAGAAAAGGACTTTAACTCGCTAGTATCGATGTTGTAAGTATAGAAATGTGCGCCATCACTAACCCAAATATAATCTTCAGAAGAACCGATTTTTCTTATTTGCGACCCGGGGTTTAAGCTAAAGACTAAACGTCTTTCTTGATTTGGATAAGTTTGATACACCTCATTCTCAACAAAGGTCCAGAACGAGCCTTCATGATAAGCCAGTTGCTTGGCAGACGTTTGTAAAAAACTGCCTGATTTAGGTAGGATATTTTGGCCATCATAAAACAACACCCGCCCATGCACGTCGTGAATCCACAAGCCCCCTTGCTCACCCAAGAACAATTTTTTAGCCGCAATAAAAGTACCCTTAACCTGAGTCGGCAAAGGGTAAAAGATGGCATTCGCATTATGAAGAGCAAATGCTTGGAAAGATAGGAAAAAGCCCAACAAGACAAGGGCTAATTGGCGTAGCAAGACGAAAACCTTTTATATCAATTTGTGCTCGGCGCTCACCGTCCATATCTTCTACAGCATGGACTTATACGGTTATTTTGAGCTGCTAATTATTGATAATGATATCTCAATTACTGTTTGAGAAAAGGCTCGCCTTGCCAAAGGTTGTAATTCTTACTACTGGATCACGTTAAAAGGACTATTCCTACACAACAACACTACTTAATCCGTCTTTTGGCTCAAGCACTGCTCAAAATTATTCGCCATATTGTTGAGAAAAGTAAAGTAACTGCCCGGTTTTGCTTCAATTGTGCTCCCTAATGGGTCAAGTTCACCTTTGGCAACTTTGCTACCTCGCATCACGCTCTGAACGACAGCTGGAGTAAACTGAGGTTCAGAAAACACGCAGGCTACATCTCCTGAACTTAACTTTTGACGAATTTGGATTAAGGTTTTTGCGCCCGGCTTACGATCCGGGCTCACGGTGAAGTGCCCCATTTGATTTAACTCATAACGCTCTTCGAAATAACCATAAGCATCGTGAAACACAAAGTAACCTTTGTCTTTCACTGGCGATAATTTCTTCTTGATCTCTAGGTCCGTCTGGCTGAGCTCAGTTTCAAATTTTTTAAGGTTTTCTTGGTACTGTGCTGCATTTTCCGGATCAAGTGATCCCAGTTGATTCACGACAGCCTTGGCAACTTGTTGTGCTTGACTTACACCTAACCAAAAGTGCGGATCATGTGAACCATGATCGTGGCCATCATGGTCATGATTGTGCTCACTATCAAACTCACGCAAATCTAGATCTGGAATTTGACTAATAGTCAGAATATTCGATCTGTCTGACACGACTTTTTCCAGAAACGGTTCGAGATCATGTCCGTACCAAATAACTAAATCAGCAGAAGCGATTTTCTTAACATCCGATGGGCGTAAAGCGTAATCATGGGGTGAAGTGTTGGACTGCAGTAATACATCTGGCGAAGTCACACCTTGAGTAAGTTCTGTCACTAATAACTGAATCGGTTTGATACTCGTTAGTACCGTTACTGCGTGTGCTGGCAACGTTAGCATCGCTGACGCAGCAAGAATTAATGCTCTTTTCATAGTTTTACTTGGGATATGGTGTAGAAAGTGTGATAATGTTACATTATAACATTATTGATTTGCAAATGAGTTTCATTCATGTCTTCCTTAGTCCATCTTGAGCACTTATGCGTCGAGTTCGATGGCCGCAGAGTTCTCGATAACATTAGTATGGAATTACAAAAGGGCAAAATAACAACCCTAATTGGTCCCAATGGAGCGGGAAAATCAACGTTAGTCAAAGTCATTTTAGGCCTTCAAAAACCGACTAGCGGCAAATTAAACCGACAAAGAAAACTAAAAATTGGTTATGTTCCTCAAAAATTGAAACTCAATGACTCTCTTCCATTGAATGTCACCCGTTTTCTAAATTTAGCAGGAAAATACAGTAAACAAGAATGTATTGATGCATTAAGGCTTGTTGGCGCTGAGCATTTAATTAGTAGTAACATGCATCGCTTATCAGGTGGTGAAAACCAACGCGTATTACTTGCGCGTGCTTTGCTTCAACGCCCAGAGCTGTTAGTGCTAGATGAACCTGCGCAGGGTGTGGATATTCAAGGTCAAATCGATCTCTACGATCTAATTGAAAGCATTCGTCACCGATTCGATTGCGGTGTATTTATGGTGTCACACGACTTACATTTAGTAATGGCCAAAACAGATGATGTCATTTGTCTGCATCACCATGTTTGCTGCTCTGGTTCACCTGCCACGATTACTCAGCACCCTTCTTACATCGCGCTATTTGGCAATGCAGCGAGAGAATCGCTCGCGTTTTATCATCACGACCACGAGCATCATCATCACGATTTATCCGGAACGCCAGTAACTGGCGATGCGACATCATGCTCCAACCATAAACACGGACATCATCACCATGATTGAGTTTCTTCTACCTTCTATTCTTGCTGGTATTGGCATCGCGATCATTGCAGGTCCTCTTGGGTCATTCGTCGTTTGGCGCAAAATGGCTTACTTCGGTGATACCCTGGCACATGCTTCATTGATGGGTTTGGCATTAGGCTTTCTGCTCAACGTGAACCTTTATCTTGCACTACTCGTTTGCTGTTTAGCACTCGCCGTATTGCTCGTGACATTGCAGAAACAACAACTGGTCGCAACCGATACGCTTCTGGGTATACTCGCCCATAGCGCATTATCTGTTGGTCTAGTTTCTGTTAGTTTCTTGGATAATGTCCGTGTAGATCTGATGAGTTACTTGTTCGGTGACTTACTCGCAGTATCTCCGCAAGATCTGATGTTCATTTACGCAGGTGTCGTTGCTGTTAGCGTGTGTCTTTACGTTTTTTGGCGACCTTTATTGTCGAGCACAGTTAGTGAAGAGCTTGCTGCCGTCGAGGGCGTCAATACAGACTTGGTTAGATTGGTGTTAATGCTTATGGTAGGTGTTGTGATTGCCGTAGGTATGAAGTTCGTTGGCGCGTTGATCATGACTTCGCTCCTAATTATCCCAGCAGCAACAGCACGTAAAGTCTCTTCATCACCAGAGCAAATGGCATTGTTCGCATCCATTATTGGCTCTGTGGCAGTACTGATGGGGCTTAGCCTATCATGGCACTTCGATACTCCGGCTGGCCCATCAGTAGTAATCAGCGCAACATCTCTGTTTATGCTTAGCCAATTTATTCGCCAAAAATCGTAAAAAGTACCTTGATACAAAAAAGCCTAGCAATAATTGCTAGGCTTTTTTAGCTTTAAGCTTCGAGTTGGAAATTACCAGCCCGTTACTTCACGTAGACCTTGGCCGATCTCTGCTAGAGATTTCACAGTCTTAACGCCCGCCGCTTCTAGTGCAGCAAATTTGTCTTCAGCAGTACCTTTACCGCCAGAGATAATCGCACCAGCGTGGCCCATACGTTTACCAGGAGGAGCAGTTACACCAGCAATGTAGGAAACCACTGGCTTCGTTACGTTTTCTTTAATGTATGCTGCTGCTTCTTCTTCTGCAGTACCACCGATTTCACCGATCATAACAATCGCTTCTGTTTCAGGGTCTTCTTGGAACAGTTTTAGAATATCAATGAAGTTTGAACCTGGGATTGGGTCACCACCAATACCAACACAAGTAGACTGGCCGAAACCTTCGTCAGTTGTTTGCTTAACTGCTTCGTAAGTTAGAGTACCGCTGCGAGATACGATACCTACTTTACCTTTCTTGTGGATGTGACCAGGCATGATACCGATCTTACACTCATCAGGAGTGATAACACCCGGACAGTTAGGACCGATCATGCGAACGCCAGTTTCTTCTAGCTTCACTTTCACGTCGATCATATCTGTTGTAGGGATGCCTTCCGTGATTGTTACGATTAGCTCGATGCCCGCATCAATCGCTTCTAGAATTGCATCTTTACAGAAAGGTGCTGGAACGTAGATTACTGTCGCTGTTGCGCCAGTTGCTTCTACTGCTTCGCGAACTGTGTTGAATACAGGTAGACCTAGGTGAGTTTGGCCACCTTTACCTGGAGACACACCACCAACCATCTGAGTGCCGTATGCGATAGCTTGCTCTGAGTGGAAAGTACCTTGACCACCAGTGAAACCCTGACAGATTACTTTAGTGTCTTTGTTAATTAATACAGACATTATTTAGCCTCCGCAGCAGCAACAACTTTCTGAGCAGCATCCGTTAGCGACTCAGCAGCAATGATATCAACATCAGAATTAGCAAGAACTTCGCGACCTAGGTCAGCGTTAGTACCTTCTAGACGAACAACAACAGGTACGCTTACACCTACTTCTTTAACCGCACCGATAATACCTTCTGCGATCATGTCACAACGTACGATACCACCGAAGATGTTAACAAGTACCGCTTTCACGTTGTCATCAGATAGGATGATCTTAAATGCTTCAGCAACACGCTCTTTCGTCGCGCCGCCACCTACATCTAAGAAGTTAGCTGGCTTGCCGCCGTGTAGGTTTACGATATCCATCGTACCCATTGCTAGGCCAGCACCGTTAACCATACAGCCAACGTTACCGTCTAGTGCTACGTAGTTCAGTTCCCACTGAGCTGCGTGCGCTTCTCGCTCATCTTCTTGTGATGGATCATGCATTTCACGAAGCTTAGGCTGACGGTAAAGAGCGTTTGAATCGATGTTGATCTTACCATCAAGACATAGCAGGTTGCCTTCACCAGTAACCACAAGTGGGTTGATCTCTAGCAGAGCAAGGTCGTACTGAGAGAACATAGTGCCAAGACCCATAAAGATCTTAACGAATTGTTTGATTTGGTCACCTTCAAGACCAAGTTTGAACGCAAGCTCGCGACCTTGGTAAGCTTGTGGGCCTACTAGTGGATCGATTGCTGCTTTGTGGATAAGCTCCGGCGTTTCTTCCGCAACTTTTTCGATTTCCACACCACCTTCTGTTGAAGCCATGAAAACGATCTTACGGCTTGCACGGTCAACAACCGCACCTAGGTATAATTCGTTTGCAATGTTTGAAGCTTCTTCAACAAGGATTTTTGTAACTGGCTGACCGTTAGCGTCAGTTTGGTAAGTCACTAGGTTTTTACCTAACCACTTTTGTGCAAACTCTTTAACGCCTTCTTTTGTATCGTGCAGCTCTACACCGCCCGCTTTACCACGGCCACCAGCGTGAACCTGACATTTAACTACTTTCTTTTCTGTACTGATACGGCCTGCAGCTTCAAAAGCTTCTTGTGGTGTATCACACGCGTAGCCTTCTGGCACAGGCAAACCGAATTCTGCAAACAGCTGTTTGGCTTGGTATTCATGCAAATTCATTTCGATATTCCGTTTGTTTTTCCCTTAAGGGATTTATTATTTCCATAACGCTGCAGTCTTGGCTGCTTGTACGTCTGTAGGGTCTTCTCAAATCAATCCCTCATCACGAGTACTCATGGTGTGGGATTCAAATGAAGGCCAGACGTTGAGCTAGTCTAGCCATTGAAATTTTTAACGTCTAGCTACCTACGATAACTAGACGTTTTAGCGATATTAAACGTCTAATAGGAGACGTGCTGGATCTTCTAGCAACTCTTTAATAGTCACTAGGAAGCCAACAGACTCGCGACCATCAATTAGGCGGTGATCGTAAGACAGCGCTAGGTACATCATCGGCAAGATTTCAACTTTGCCATCCACTGCCATCGGGCGCTCTTGGATCTTATGCATACCAAGAATCGCTGATTGAGGTGGGTTGATGATTGGTGTAGACATTAGTGAACCGAACACACCACCGTTTGTGATAGTGAAGTTACCACCCATTAGCTCGTCTACCGTTAGCTTGCCATCACGACCTTTGATAGCCAGTTCTTTGATGCCTTTTTCAACATCAGCGAAACCAAGCTTGTCACAGTCTTTTAGGACTGGTGTAACTAGACCACGTGGCGTTGATACCGCCATGCTAATGTCGAAGTAGTTGTGGTAAACAATGTCATCGCCATCAATCGAAGCATTTACTTCTGGGTAACGCTTAAGCGCTTCTGTTACAGCTTTCACGTAGAAAGACATGAAGCCTAAACGAATACCGTGACGCTCTTCGAACTGATCTTTGTACTGTTTACGAAGGTCCATGATTGGTTTCATGTTCACTTCGTTAAACGTCGTTAGCATTGCCGTGTTGTTCTTCGCCTCTAGCAGACGGTTAGCGACTGTCTTACGCAGGCGAGTCATTGGAACACGTTTTTGGCTACGAGCCGCTGCCGGCACGTCAACCACTGCTGGTGCTTCTTCTTTTGGCGCAGCTTTAGCGTTCGCAAGATGCGCTTCAATATCTTCGCGCGTAATACGACCACCAACACCAGTGCCTTTCACTTGGCTTGCTTCTAAGCCATGTTCAGCCAATAAACGACGTACTGCTGGGCTTAGTGCATCATTGCTTTCTTCGCTAAGCGCAGCTTTATGACGTTTATCAGGAGATGCTTCCGTACCTTCTGTTTTGTCTGCGGTAGGCTCACCTGCAACTGCACCTGGCTTCAATTTAGCAATGATTTGTTTAGAAAGTACTGTCGCACCTTCTTCTTCAACGATAGCTTCCAAAACGCCTGCTTCCGGAGCTGGCACTTCTAGCACGACTTTGTCTGTCTCGATGTCAACCAAAACCTCGTCACGCTCTACTGCGTCGCCTGGTTGTTTGTGCCATGTCGCTACGGTTGCATCAGCAACTGATTCAGGTAAATCTGGAACCAGAATTTCAATTGTCATATCTGTTTCTTCCTTTAACTTCTAGTTCTTAATTCGAAGTTTTTGAGTTCACGTTCAGAGCGTCTTCAACCAACGCTTTTTGTTGTTTCAAGTGCACCGACATGTAGCCAACTGCTGGCGAAGCAGAAGCTGGGCGACCTGCGTATTTAAGATCTGCACCTGCAGGAATAGCGGCACGGAAGTTGTGTTGGCTACAGTACCAAGCACCTTGGTTCTGAGGCTCTTCCTGACACCACACGAAGTCTTCAACGTTAGTGTATTGAGCAATCGCTGCTTGTACTTCTTCCATCGGGAATGGATAAAGCTGCTCGATACGCACGATAGCGACATCGTCTTGCTCGTTGTTACGGCGCTGCTCCAGTAGGTCAAAATAAACCTTACCTGAACAGAACACGACGCGTTTTACTTTGCTTGGGTCTAAATCATCTACTTCTGGAATTGCAGATTGGAATGTACCGTCCGCTAAGTCTTCAATTGTCGAAGTACATAGAGGATGGCGCAGCAAAGATTTTGGCGACATAACAATCAGAGGTCGACGCATTGGGCGTACAACTTGACGACGAATCATGTGGTATACCTGAGCCGGTGTTGAAGGAACTACAACCTGCATATTTTGCTCAGCACACAACTGAAGGTAACGCTCTAGACGTGCAGAGGAGTGCTCAGGGCCTTGACCTTCGTAACCGTGAGGCAGAAGCATTGTGAGACCACACAAGCGTGCCCATTTCTGCTCACCTGACGAGATGAATTGGTCAATCACAACCTGCGCGCCGTTGGCAAAGTCACCAAACTGCGCTTCCCAGATATTCAAACCACCTGGCTCTGCTGTTGCGTAACCGTATTCAAATGCCAATACCGCTTCTTCTGACAGTACTGAGTCAAACACTTGGAATGGCCCCTGATTGTCATGAATATTCGCTAATGGAATGTACGTACTTGCATCTGTTTGGTTATGAAGAACCGAGTGACGGTGGAAGAAAGTACCACGACCCGAATCCTGACCAGAAAGGCGAATACGCTTACCATCATCAACTAATGTTGCATACGCCAATGTTTCGGCCATACCCCAGTCGATTGCTTTTTCACCGGTCATCATTGCTAGGCGATCGTTGTAAAGCTTATTAACACGGCTTTGCAGTTTATGGCTTTCTGGATACTGACAAAGACGATTACCCAACTCGATAAGACGCGTCTTGTCATATTTTGAATCCCACTCCATATCCCATTCATGCCCTAAGTAAGGGGACCAGTCTACAGAGTGCAACGCCATTGGACGCCATTCTTTAACCACCACTTCACCGCGGTCTAATGCGTCGCGGTACTCATTGACTAACTGAGTCGCTGTCTCGATATCTGATTCGTTTTTATCGATCAGAATATCCGCATACAATTTGCGTGGTGTAGGGTGTTTTTTGATTTTTTGGTACATCAAAGGCTGAGTCGCGTTTGGCTCATCGGCCTCGTTGTGACCGTGGCGACGGTAACACACCAAATCAATCACGACATCGCGCTTGAACTCGTTGCGGTAATCCAAAGCAATACGAGTAACAAAAGCAACTGCTTCTGGGTCATCGGCATTCACATGGAAGATTGGCGCCTGAACCATCTTAGCGATATCTGTACAGTACATCGTTGAACGCGTGTCACGAGGGTTAGACGTCGTAAAGCCAACTTGGTTGTTAATAACGATACGCACCGTACCACCGACTTGGAAACCACGAGCCAGTGACATGTTGAACGTTTCGGCAACCACACCCTGACCAGCGATTGCAGAGTCACCGTGGATAGTGATAGGAAGCACTTTGCTACCTTGATTATCACCCAAGCGATCTTGGCGTGCTCGCACCGACCCCATGACTACTGGGTTGACGATTTCTAGATGCGATGGGTTAAATGCAAGAGCTAAGTGAACATCACCACCTGGGGTAGCAAAGTCGGCAGAGAAACCTTGGTGATATTTCACATCACCCGTGCCCCAAGTTTCGTCGTGTTTACCGGCAAACTCATCGAACAGATCTTGAGGCTTCTTACCAAGCACGTTCACCAGCATGTTCAAACGACCACGGTGAGCCATACCGATAACCACTTCACGCATCCCACTTGTTCCCGCGTGACGGATCAACTCTTTCGTCATCGGAATCAGTGCGTCACCACCTTCTAGAGAGAAACGTTTTGCACCTGGGAATTTCGCTCCGAGGTAACGCTCCAAACCTTCAGCGGCTGTTAGCTCTTCTAGGAATGTGCGCTTCTCATCTTTGTTGAATGATGGCTGGCCTACGACAGACTCAAGACGTTGTTGGATCCAACGTTTTTGCTCTGTGTCAGTCATGTGCATGTATTCAGCACCGATGGAACCGCAGTAAGTTTTGTTGAGGGCTTCATAGATGTCTTTCAACTTCATGGTTTCTTGCCCAACAGCAAAAGAACCTACGTTGAAAGTTTCTTCGAAGTCATCTTCGGTAAGATTATGAAAAGCAGGGTCTAACTCCGCCACGGTTGGGCGTTGCCATAGACCTAGTGGGTCTAATTCTGCAGCTTCATGTCCGCGGAAACGGTATGCGTTGATTAGCTGTAGAACTTTTACTTGTTTTGCATCGACATCTGGGTCACTAACTTGGACATTGTAATGCTTTGTTTCTCTAGCGAGTCGACGGAAGTAGTCACGGACACGTGAATGTGGTTGTTCTGCCACTTCTTCTGACGGCTTAGGTAAGCCTTCAAAAACACGTTTCCACTCCTCACTTACCAGATCGGGATCACTTAGATACAGTTCGTAGAGGTCCTCTACATACGTTGCATTGGCGCCAGCCAAGTGTGAAGACTCGAGCCATGCCTTCATCACGCCGTTGTGCATATTTTCCCTTAACCAGTAGTTTTCACGTTTGCTTCGGTCTTTGCCGAGCTATAAGAGCCGACCAGAACTAGTCGGCAATTTTTGTATTCTTTACTCGAAATATTCTTGAAGCAGTGAAGCGGTCATATCGGGTGATCCGCAACACTGCGACATTCCTAAGAGCGAGTAAATTAAACCGAGCGATTAACCAGCATCGACTTAATATGGCCGATGGCTTTCGTCGGATTTAATCCCTTAGGACAAACACTTACACAATTCATGATGCCATGGCAACGAAAAACGCTAAATGCATCATCAAGATCAGACAAACGTTCATCTGTTGCCGTATCGCGGCTATCAATTAGCCAACGGTACGCCGCAAGAAGACCAGCTGGACCGATGAATTTGTCAGGGTTCCACCAGAATGATGGGCAAGACGTTGTACAACATGCACACATGATACATTCGTACAATCCATCTAAATGCGCACGATCATCAGGCGATTGTAGGTTCTCGCGTGATGGTGGTAATGCACCATCATCAATCAAGAATGGTTTAACTTTCGCATAGTTATCATAGAACTGCGTCATGTCAACGATAAGATCGCGCACGACAGGTAACCCTGGCAGTGGACGAATAACTATCTTATCGCCTTGTAGAGCAGATAACGGTGTGATACACGCTAGACCATTTTTACCATTCATGTTCAAACCATCAGAACCACATACCCCTTCACGGCATGAGCGACGGAACGCGATGCTTGGATCTTGCTCTTTTAGCAGAATCAATGCATCAAGCACCATCATGTCTGAGCCTTCGTCTACCTCAAGGGTATACTCTTTCATGTAAGGCTTGGTATCCACATCCGGATTGTAACGGTATAAAGAGAAGTTCAATTTCATAGTCGTATCCTCCCTTTAGTATGTACGTACTTTCGGCGGGAAAGCTTCACGATGCGTTGGCGTCATGTTCACATCACGCTTAGTCATCGCTTCTGTTTCCGGGTTGTAGATAGAGTGGCATAGCCAGTTCTCATCATCACGCTCAGGGAAATCGAAACGAGCATGTGCACCACGGCTTTCAGTACGGTAGTTCGCCGCTACGGCTGTAGAGAATGCTGTTTCCATCAAGTTGTCTAACTCTAGACACTCAATACGTTGCGTGTTGAATTCAGAAGACTTGTCCGCTAGATGCGCATCTTTCAGACGTTCGCGAATTACTTTCAACTCTTCTAGACCCGTTGCCATTGCATCGCCTTCACGGAATACCGAGAAGCTGTTTTGCATGCAAGCTTGTAGGTCTTTACGGATTTGAACTGGATCTTCACCGCCAGTACTATTTTCCCAACGCATGGTACGCGCTAGAGATGCTTCTATATCAGATTCAGTTGCAGGGCGTGCCTCAGCTTGCGCTGCGAGCGTTTCGCCAAGATGCAAGCCAGTCGCGCGACCAAATACGACTAAGTCTAGTAATGAATTGCCGCCTAGACGGTTTGCTCCGTGTACTGATACAGAAGCAATCTCACCACATGCATATAGACCTTGTACTTCCATCTCGCTGCCGTCAGCCTTTTGCTTGATTGCTTGGCCAGACACTTGAGTTGGTACACCACCCATCATGTAGTGACAGGTTGGAATTACTGGAATTGGCTCTTTCACTGGATCAACGTGCGCGAAAGTACGAGACAGCTCACAGATACCAGGCAGACGTGACTCAAGCACTTCTTTACCAAGGTGATCCAACTTCAGCTTAATGTGTGGACCCCAAGGACCATCACAACCACGGCCTTCACGAATTTCGATCATCATTGAACGTGCAACTACGTCACGACCTGCAAGGTCTTTCGCGTTAGGAGCATAGCGCTCCATGAAGCGTTCGCCATCTTTATTTAGAAGGTAACCACCTTCACCACGACAACCTTCTGTTACAAGAACACCTGCACCAGCGATACCCGTTGGGTGGAACTGCCACATTTCCATGTCTTGCATAGGTACACCCGCACGCAATGCCATACCTACACCGTCACCAGTGTTGATGTGTGCGTTAGTGGTCGACGCGTAAATACGACCTGCACCACCTGTTGCTAGAATCGTTGCTTTTGATTTGAAGTAACAGATTTCGCCTGTTTCCATACAAATCGCAGTACAGCCCATTACGGCGCCGTCTTGGTTTTTCACCAAGTCTAGTGCATACCATTCCGAGAAAATGGTGGTTTTGTGTTTCACATTTTGTTGGTAAAGCGTATGCAGAAGCGCGTGACCTGTACGGTCCGCAGCTGCTGCTGTACGTGCAGCTTGCTCACCACCAAATTCTTTTGACTGACCACCGAATGGACGTTGGTAGATAGTACCGTTATCAAAACGAGAGAATGGAAGACCCATTTTTTCTAGTTCGATAACGGACTCAGGGCCATTTTTACACATGTATTCAATCGCGTTCTGGTCACCGATGTAATCGGAACCTTTAACGGTATCATACATGTGCCATTGCCAATCGTCTTTGTGCGAGTTACCCAGAGCAACGGTAATACCGCCCTGTGCAGACACAGTATGAGAACGCGTTGGAAATACTTTTGACAACAAAGCACATGATAGGCCTTGTTCTGAAATTTGTAGTGCAGCGCGCATACCTGCACCACCAGCGCCGATTACTACGGCGTCAAACTCACGAACTGGAATAGACACTTACGCACCCCACAGAATAAATAGACCAGAGAAGACATAGCCGAATAGCACGGCAATAACACCAAGTTGCAGTGCGCCACGCAGTTTCGCGCACTTAATGTAATCCGTTAATACCTGCCACAAACCGACCCATGCGTGGATCAGGATCGAGACAAGTGCCAACATGGTGAATACTTTAGTGAAGGTACCACCAAAGAATTGGGTCCAAGATGCGTAAGAGATATCTGAAAATGCACAGAAGCTAATCAGATAAATCGTGTATAGCGTCATAATGATTGCAGTTGCACGAATTAGTAGGAAATCGTGTACACCATTACGACCAAATGAAGATACGTGTTTTACCATACCAAGATCCCCGCCAATAATGATAATACTGCTGTTGCACCAAACGCGACTTTAGCGCTCATCGTGCCAGAATCTAGCTCTTCAAAGTGACCTAGATCCATCAACAAGTGACGGATACCACCTGCAATGTGGTAGGCAAGTGCAGTAAGAATTCCCCACAGGATGAATTTTACGAAGAAGCTATCGACGATGTCAGCGGCTTCCATAAAACCCATTGGGGATGACAGAGAAATGGACAGTAACCACAGTAGTATACCCACCGCAACAAACGTAATTACCCCAGACACACGGTGTAGGATGGATGCGATTGCTGTGATAGGAAAGTGGATGGTCTGTAAATCTAAATTAACAGGTCTTGACTTTCTTTCTTTCACGGGCTTGCTCACTCAGCTCCATTGAGCATTTATTGTTATAACCAATTTCAGCTTCCAAACGTACAAAAGTTAACATCTATTTAACAAATATCGCGAGTAACCACCCAGATAATTGTAAACAACTTGTTAACAATCGGAGTCCAGCAACAAACCTCACTCTTTGTTTCTAGCCCCGAATTTATAAGGATTTAACTAAAATTTTCTTAGCCAATATACGGCGAGCAACATTCTAATACAATTGGTGTAACAAATTATGCTACATAGAACAGATTTTTAACGATTTTCATGAGAAAAATCATAACAAGTGCACACAAAGATGGAGAAAAATTGACTTTAAGCTTTAACAACAGTACAAAAATGGCACATAAACATCCTGGACGGATTAAATAATAAACAAAGGAGATTGTTATGGCGGATAAGAAAGCGACCCTTCATGTTGAAGGTCAAGCGCCAATCGAACTGCCAATTATGGACGGTACGCTAGGTACACCTGTAATTGACGTTCGTAAGCTGGGAGCCAATGGTTACTTTACTTTTGACCCAGGTTTTCTTGCCACTGCATCTTGTGAATCATCAATCACGTACATCGATGGCGGCAAAGGTATTCTTTTGCACCGCGGTTTCCCGATTGATCAATTAGCCAATAACGCAGATTACTTAGAAGTATGTTACATCCTTCTTTATGGTGAAGCCCCTACCCGAGAACAATACGAGCAATTCAAGACGACCGTAACGCGTCATACTATGGTCCACGAGCAAATCGCAAGCTTTTTCCATGGCTTCCGACGTGATGCTCACCCAATGGCAGTAATGTGTGGTGTAGTCGGTGCACTTGCAGCCTTCTACCACGACTCTCTTGACATCAACAACGACGAGCACCGTGAGATCGCGGCGTACCGTCTGCTATCGAAGATGCCAACACTGGCTGCAATGTGTTACAAATACTCTATCGGTCAGCCATTTATCTACCCACGCAACGATTTGAGCTACGCAGAAAACTTCCTACACATGATGTTCGCAAACCCTTGCGAAGAGTATGAAGTAAACCCTGTCGTTGCGCGTGCGATGGATAAAATCTTCACGCTACACGCGGATCACGAACAGAATGCGTCGACGTCAACTGTACGTCTAGCTGGCTCTTCTGGTGCTAACCCATTTGCATGTATTGCCGCTGGTATTGCATCACTTTGGGGACCTGCTCACGGTGGTGCAAACGAAGCGTGCTTGAGAATGCTAGAAGAGATTGGCAGCGTCGATAACATCCCTGAGTATGTAGACCGAGCGAAAGACAAAGATGACCCATTCCGCTTAATGGGCTTTGGTCACCGCGTTTATAAAAACTACGATCCACGTGCGACAGTAATGCGCGAAACGTGTCATGAAGTTCTCAAAGAGCTAAACATTCAAGACCCTCTACTAGATGTAGCAATGGAACTTGAGCGCATTGCGCTTTCTGATGAGTACTTCGTTTCTAAGAAGCTGTACCCGAACGTAGACTTCTACTCAGGTATCATTCTTAAAGCGATTGGTATTCCAGTTTCTATGTTTACGGTTATCTTCGCGATTTCTCGTACCATCGGTTGGATTGCTCACTGGAACGAAATGCACAGCGATCCACTGAACCGCATCGGTCGTCCTCGTCAGCTATACACTGGTGAGACACAGCGTGAGTTTTCTCCACTTCACGAACGTGAATGATCTTTTTAGTTAGAAGATAAACAAACAAAAGGGTTGAGATTTTGTCTCAACCCTTTTTTCTTTTCAGCGTTTCACGTTATGAATAGCGAACACTAAACCGGATTATCAATATCGATAAACTCGACATGTAGGCCGTATTCATCCGCTAGCCATTTTCCTAAAGCCTGAACACCATAACGCTCAGTAGCATGATGACCTGCAGCAAAGTAATGAATGTCCATTTCTCGCGCAGTATAGGTTGTACGCTCAGAAATTTCGCCAGAGATAAACGCATCTAATCCGTGTTGTACAGCAAGCTCAATGAAATCTTGCCCTCCACCAGTGCACCAACCGACCGTCTCAATCATCTTATCGGTATTCTCTGGAGCAATATGCAGTGGTTCTCTATCAAGAACTTGATTGATCTTGCTCGCAAACTCAGCACCAGACATCGGTTTTTTCAAGCGTCCAAACATGGCTACTGATTGAGGATGTCCTTCAAGTCCACCTTCTACTTCGATTTCAAGTAAGCGAGCTAATTCGGCGTTGTTGCCTAGCTCTGGGTGAATATCCAGAGGAAGGTGATAACCATATAAGTTGATATCGTTTTTGATCAGACTACGAATTCGTTTACCTTTCATACCACGAATTGGCTCAGGTTCACCTTTCCAAAAATAACCGTGATGAACGAGTAATGCGTCTGCATTAAGCTCAATCGCTTTATCGATTAAGGCTTGAGAGGCAGTTACGCCAGTGATAATACGCTTTACGGCTAGCGTCCCTTCTACCTGTAACCCGTTTGGTGCGTAATCTTTAATTAACTGCGGTGACAGTTTGTCATTAAGAATCTGTTCTAGCTTTAAGTTATTCATTATTACTTCCAATTTCTAGCGCATGTAAACCTAAATAACCTCTCGATGAAATCAGACCGAGAGTGTGCAACCTAGTTGATACAACAACGTTTTGACATCTGGCACCTTGATATCATTTAGGTATTTAAAGTGTATCTCGAACCCTAATATCGATGCTAGCCACCCTACCCTCAAAAGCAAATTTAGTTACAATAACAAAGCTTGTCGCCTCACCATACATATAGGGATACGGATGAACCAACTGCAACACTTTTACCAATGGATCGCCACTTCACCTCCTCTTTTCAAGTTACGCCCTCCGTTTACAACCTTAGAGGATCTTTCGGTAACGCCTTTAAATAACGCTGAGCAATACAATGGTAATCCAAGATTGGGCTTTTTATATCAGCACTTATGCACTGCAGTTCTCTCTAGTTCAGAACGATATCAGGTTATCGCGGAAGAGGTTCAGTTAAACGACATCGAAGGTAAGACTATTGGTGCTATCGACTTGGTGTTGCGGAATACAGAATCAAATCAAATAGAACACTGGGAAGTAGCGATTAAGTTTTATCTTCTTTATAACGGCGTTTGGTATGGTCCGAATGCTCACGACCAGCTGCATACAAAACTGAATAGAATGCTTACTCATCAGTTGAAAATGAGCGATCGCCCGGAATTTCAAAAAATAATTCCGTTAAACGACGCTCCACAAGAACGTCTATTGATGCAAGGACGACTCTATATTAATCCGTTTACTCCAGAGCCAAATCCTAGCGAGTGCTTGGGTTATGAACTAAATCCAAGTCAGATTAGTGGTTACTGGTGCTACCAGAGCCAATGGGAGTTAATCGGTAAGCCACTTTATCATTTACACAAACCATGCTGGGCGATTGGTACGGACGATTTCTCTCAACCCATTGAAAAGCCTTCGGACCGATTTGTACATGCACAAACGGAGGACGGTCAATTCTGGTTTGTGGTACCGGATTCCTGGCCCGGAAACAACTCAGCTCAGGAACCTTAAAACGCAAAAGGGTTGATGCTTGCACATCAACCCTTTGTTTTCTAAATCGACTATTGGATGGTTTACAGGCCGGCAGCTGCAAACACTTGATTAACGATCTCTTGTGCTTCTGCTTCGATTTGTTTTAGGTGCTCTTCACCTTTGAAGCTTTCACAGTAAATCTTGTAGATGTCCTCTGTGCCTGATGGACGAGCAGCAAACCAGCCGTTTGCCGTCGTTACTTTTAGACCACCGATTGCAGCACCATTACCAGGCGCATGCGTGAGACGAGCCGTAATTGGATCACCCGCTAGTGTTTCAGCCGCGACCATTTCTGGTGACAACTTCTTCAGTACGTCTTTTTGAGGGCCATTCGCTACAGCTTGAATACGGTTGTATTTCGACTCACCGTGTTTCGCCGCTAGCTCTTCATAGTAGTCTTGTGGGTTCTTACCCGTTACCGCAGTGATCTCTGCCGCTAGAAGACATAACAAGATGCCGTCTTTGTCTGTTGACCAAGGCGTACCATCTTTACGAAGAAAAGATGCCCCGGCACTTTCTTCGCCACCGAAGCCGAATTTACCAGTGTACAGACCATCAACAAACCATTTAAAGCCTACTGGTACTTCACATAGCTCACGACCTAGATCCGCAACAACACGGTCAATCAGTGCACTTGATACTAGTGTTTTACCAACAGCTACATCTTTACCCCATGCGTCACGATGGCGGTATAGGTAGTCGATACAAACGGCTAAGAAGTGGTTCGGGTTCATCAAACCTTTTGGCGTAACGATACCGTGACGGTCGTAGTCAGGATCGTTACCAAATGCTAAATCGTATTCGTCTTTCAGTGCCAATAGACCCGCCATTGCGTATGGAGAAGAACAGTCCATACGTACAACGCCGTCTTTATCGAGAGACATGAATTGGAAAGAAGGATCAATCGCTTCACTTACTAGCGTTAGGTCTAGGTTGTATGCCTGACCAATTTGACGCCAGTAATCGATGCCACTGCCACCCAATGGATCTACACCAATCTTCAGATTTGCTTTTTGGATTGCTTCCATATCGATAACGTTCACCAGATCATCGATATAGGGTTTAACCAAGTCCATCTCCACAAACAGATCCGATGCTTTTGCTTCTGCTAGTGGTAAGCGTTTAACACCTTGTAAACCTTCGGCAATCAGCGCGTTCGCACGATCTTCGATAGCTTGAGTCAACTCAGCTTCTGCTGGACCACCGTGAGTCGGATTGTATTTGATACCGCCGTCTTGTGGTGGGTTATGAGATGGTGTAATCACAATACCGTCTGCTTTTTCATCGTGCTTGATGTTGTAAGTCAGAATTGCGTGCGAGATACCTGGTGTTGGCGTGTAGCCGTTATCCTGCTGTACGATGACTTTTACGCCATTCGCAATCAAAACTTCAATCACGCTAGAAAATGCAGGTTCAGACAAAGCATGCGTGTCTTTACCGACAAACAAAGGACCTGTGGTCCCTTGCTGGGCACGAACTTCTGCAACCGCTTGAGCAATAGCCAAAATGTGGTTTTCGTTAAATGTATGCTTATCAGAGGTACCACGGTGACCTGATGTGCCGAATTGAACCTTGTGATCGGGGTTCTTAGCATCAGGTTGAAGCAAGAAGTAATTGGCAACAAGTGCCGGAATATTATGAAGATCTTCCTGCTGCGCTTTTTGCCCAGCACGAGGGTGCATAGCCATGTTTGACATCCTTTCTTTAAATACAAATAAAATTAAAAAAGCCTCATAATATCCGCTAACTGCGACACATTATGAGGCTTCTATCAGGTTTCTTAGATTGAACCTGTTACTTTTTCTATTAAGTCAGGTTGGTACCCCATGTGTGTCATCACTTGTTCAACCATCTGTCTTTTACGACTGGTATTGTTGTTCGTGATAACCCAAAACGGTGTGCCAGGAATGGCTTTTGGCTTGGTCGTGTTGCCATTTGCCAACAAGGTTTCTTCATTATCTGCAAAGTACACGCGTTTACGCCCCTTTACATTCGTAGCCTGCGCGAAACCTTCTGGATTTAATTTATGTAAGGTCGATAGTACTAACATAAAGCGATCAATCGCTTTTTTTAGACCGGCAAACTCATCAGAAATAAGCAGCGAACGCATTTCTTTCACTACATCAACAGATTCCGTTTTACCCGCATCTTTACTTACTACAATCCCTTGTGGCTTCTCTACTACAGGCGCGGCTTCAGCTTCCTGCAACTGACCATCAAGGTTTAAAAGGCGTCGCAAAATATCCGAGGCGCTTTCACCGATATGCTTAGTTTGGCTAGCAATGTAACGGTATAGATCCTCATCAACCTCAATTGTTTTCATTCGCTTTTCACATTCTCAATGTTTAAACTCTGGGGGATTATAACGAGATCCTCTCGGATACTCCACGTTAAACCCATCACGAATAAGATAAAATGTCAGCATTACTCAACTATAAGCAGGAAGGCCAAGGCCAAACAGTTGTTTTGATTCACGGATTGTTTGGTAGTTTAAGTAATCTGGGTCTACTAGCCCGCGATCTTATTAAAGATCACACGGTGATCAGTATTGATCTGAGAAATCACGGCCTCTCTTTTCACTCAAACATTCATAATTACGCCGACATGGCAAAAGATGTGGCGCAACTCCTACAACACTTAAATGTAGATCCATCTATTATTATTGGGCATTCAATGGGTGGAAAGGTCGCGATGACACTGGTGGACATTGCTCCAGAGCTCGTCAAACAGTTGGTTGTACTCGACATGGCACCTGTCGCCTACACAGCAAACCGTCACAACAATGTGTTTAACGGTTTACACGCAGTAATTAACGAAAAGCCAGCAAGCCGTCAACAAGCGATGGATATCCTAGCTCAACATGTTGAGATCGACGGTGTAAGACAATTTCTCTCTAAGTCACTATACAAAAATGGCGATAAAATGGACTGGCGGTTTAACGTACCGAGCCTTTATGAGAATTACGCACAAATTATCGGCTGGCAGGAAATTGCCCCAACAGACATACCCACTCTGTTTGTTAAAGGTGGTGATTCCGATTACTTAATGCCAGAGCACCAACCTGCGGTGCAAAAACAGTTCAAACAAGCAAAAGCACATATTATCGCTAATACTGGCCACTGGCTTCACGCCGAAAAACCGGCTGAAGTAATGAGAGTCATTCGGAAATACATTTCGAGTTAACAAATTCGAAAAGCAACAATAGATTATTGAAATAACCCTTCTTGTAGTGCATTAACTTTACCGTTTAACAGTGGTATAGTGCGCCCAAGATTTTTCGGCATGAAGGGCTAAAATGCTTTACGACTATATGGATATGCTCGAGTCTATTGGGCTCGATCTTCTTTTTGCTGCTATCTTCTTTTTCATCGGGATGGCAATAAAAGATGTGCTAAAGCAAGGCAATGTACCTGTTTTTGGTCGTCGTATTGTGTGGTTAGTCCTTTTCCTAGGCTGTGCTGGCTTTATTGCAAAAGGTGTAATTCAGCTAACTTGGGAAGGCTCTGGGTTAGGTTAAACCCTTAGTACCATCGCCAATAACAAACAATGTAAAGGTATAGACTCTATGGCAAGTGTAGGTATCTTCTTCGGTAGCGACACAGGTAATACTGAAGCCGTTGCAAAGATGATTCAAAAGCAACTAGGTAAGCATCTAGTTCACGTTCAAGACATCGCGAAAAGCAGCAAAGAAGACATTGATAACTTCGATCTTCTTCTTCTAGGTATCCCAACTTGGTACTACGGTGAAGCACAATGTGATTGGGATGATTTCTTCCCTGAACTTGAGCAAATCGACTTCTCTACTAAGCTAGTGGCTATCTTTGGCTGTGGCGACCAAGAGGACTACGCAGAATATTTCTGTGACGCGATGGGCACAGTACGTGATATCGTTGAGTCTAAAGGCGGCACAATTCTTGGCCATACTTCAACAGAAGGCTACGAATTTGAAGCGTCTAAAGCACTTGTTGAAGGCGACGACAGCCAATTCGTAGGTCTATGTATCGATGAAGACCGTCAACCGGAACTGACTGACGAGCGTGTTGAGAACTGGGTTAAACAGATTTACGAAGAAATGTGTTTAGCTGAGCTTGAAGGCTAAATAAATCGAATTATGCAAAGACCTCCGATTGGAGGTCTTTTTGTATATTTTCACAAAGCATCGGTGAGCACTTCCTCTTCACGATACTGAGGTTTCTTTCTTACATAAAGCTTGCGTTGAACCTCTGAAACCACGTTCCCCTGTTTATCTTTTACATGGGTAATAAATTCAGGAAAACACTTTTCCCCATTCCGTGTCATTTGATAAATGTTTTCTAGCATCCCTTCAGTAACTTCGAATTCTGCATATAAATCACTTTGCCCTGGCTTAATAAAGTTAATACTCGCCTCTTTATCCCACACGTAATACTCCTCGCGTAGAATCCCCATCAGCATCAACGAGTAAATGGGATCAGTTAAAGAGAAAATACTGCCACCATACTGAGTACGATTGGCGTTTTTATTCCACCAGCGAAGTTTCAAACGCACCTTCACGGTACGAAAGTCTTCAGAAATATGTAAGATTTTAATACCAGCGCCCCAAAAAGGTGGCCAAATATTGAGTGCGAATTTTACAATTCCTGGTTTGTATATCTTCGCAAGTCGCTTATTCATCGCAGTCCGTGCCCTCTCTAAGCTCAATGTTACAAAGTTGTAACTGGTCAGATCTGTAATATAATCGACCTGTTTCTAATTTACAAAAAGATTCTATTAACCCTTTGAAGTTCGTGGTTTAATGTTCTGAGCGCTTATCCTATAATGGTAGGAAGATTGAATTCTGTTAAATCGCTGCAGATGATCCAACGGGAAAGTATATGTCAGATAATAATCAGGCGCTGAAGGATGCGGGTTTAAAAGTAACCCTTCCAAGGCTAAAAATTCTAGAAGTACTTCAGCAGCCAGACTGCCAGCACATCAGTGCTGAAGATTTGTACAAAAAGTTGATTGATCTAGGTGAAGAGATTGGCCTAGCAACTGTTTACCGAGTTCTAAACCAATTCGATGATGCTGGTATTGTAACTCGTCACCACTTTGAAGGTGGTAAGTCAGTCTTCGAATTATCGACTCAACATCACCACGACCATCTAGTGTGCCTAGACTGTGGTGAGGTAATTGAATTTTCTGACGATCTTATTGAAGAACGTCAAAAAGAGATTGCAGCTAAGTACAATGTCACGCTAACAAACCACAGCTTATACTTGTACGGCAAGTGCAGTGATGGTGGTTGTAAAGACAATCCAGATGCACACAAACCAAAAAAATAACGGTTTGTTGATTTAAAATAAACGTCAGCTCATGCTGGCGTTTTTTGTTTCTGAGGGCGATATCTTTCAATAGCTGAATTGCCGTACCAACTTTTGTAAAGCGTCGATTAGACTTACCAATTCAAACCTTAATAAACATCATTGTTTTGCTTCCAAACCGAACATTTATCAAACGTCCCTCGTTCTTAAGCAACTCCCTACAGTACCTATAACCGCCGCATTACGATAATGAGAATAAAAAAATGCCAGCATTTGCTGGCATTTTTATCGGTTTTTGCATTAATCGAGATTATTGGTTCTCAATTTTTGCCCAAGTATCACGTAGACCAACCGTGCGGTTGAATACTAGTTTATCTGCTGAAGAATCTTTCGAGTCTGCGCAGAAGTAACCCATACGCTCAAACTGGTAGCCTTTTTCTGCTTCTGCTGATGCTAAGCTAGGCTCTACAAAACCATTGATCACAACTAATGATTCAGGGTTGATTGTAGAAGCAAAGTCTTCTGCTGCACCCGGGTTTGGAACCGTAAATAGACGATCGTAAAGACGGATTTCCGCTGGTAATGCTTTATCAGCTGATACCCAATGAATCACACCTTTTACTTTACGGCCATCAGCCGGGTTCTTACCTAGTGTGTCTGCATCGTAAGAACAGAAGATAGTCGTGATGTTGCCTTCGGCATCTTTTTCAACGCGCTCTGCTTTGATCACGTAAGCACCACGTAAGCGAACTTCTTTACCTAGCACTAAACGCTTGTACTTTTTGTTCGCCTCTTCACGGAAGTCTTCACGCTCAATCCACAACTCACGAGTGAATGGTACTTCACGCACACCCATCTCTGGTTTGTTTGGGTGATTAGCAACCGTCAAGTTTTCTACTGCACCTTCTTCAAAGTTTTCGATAACAACTTTAACAGGATCCAGCACAGCCATTGCACGCGGAGCGTTCTCGTTTAGGTCATCACGAATACAAGATTCTAGTGAGCTAAACTCGATCATATTTTCTTGCTTCGTTACACCAATACGCTTACAGAACTCACGGATAGATGCTGGCGTGAAGCCACGACGACGCAGACCTGAGACTGTTGGCATACGTGGGTCATCCCAACCGTTAACCAGTTTTTCAGTGACGAGTTGATTAAGCTTACGCTTAGACATCACCGTGTATTCAAGGTTTAGGCGACTAAACTCGTACTGATGTGGACGGCTTTCGATCGTGATGTTGTCCAGAACCCAGTCGTACAGACGACGGTTATCCATAAACTCAAGCGTACAGATAGAGTGTGTAATGCCTTCTAATGCATCAGAGATACAGTGCGTGAAGTCGTACATTGGGTAAATGCACCACTTATCACCAGTTTGGTGGTGCGTAGCAAAACGCACACGGTATAAAACTGGATCGCGCATAACCATGAATGAAGAACCCATGTCAATCTTGGCACGAAGACACGCTTTACCTTCTTCAAATTCACCAGCGCGCATTTTTTCAAATAACGCTAAGTTCTCTTCAACAGAACGGTCACGGTATGGGCTTGGTTTACCTGGCGCCTTTAGCGTGCCACGGTATTCACGAATCTGCTCTGGACTTAGCTCATCTACGTACGCTAAGCCTTTGTTAATCAATTCAATTGCATATTCGTAAAGCTTATCGAAGTAGTTTGATGAGTAACATACTTCACCACTCCACTCAAAGCCCAACCAGTTTACATCTTTCTTGATAGACTCAACGTATTCGATGTCTTCTTTTTCAGGGTTCGTATCGTCGAAACGTAGATTACATTGACCCTGGTAGTCCTGAGCAATACCGAAGTTCAAACAGATAGACTTAGCATGACCGATATGCAGGTAGCCATTTGGCTCCGGCGGGAATCGAGTATGCACGCTAGTGTGTTTACCATCCGCTAGATCTTTATCAATGATCTGGCGAATAAAGTTTGATGGACGAGCATCAGCTTCACTCATCTATAGCACCTCAAAAATATTAGTATTGTCAGAGAAAACGGAACTCTGCATCCAAGTATGGTTTTGCAGAGTACATTGTTTCTAATGATCCACAATTCTAAGCAATTAGACAACAATAACTCGCGCTAAAACGACAATATTTATCGAGTTAGTGCGAAAGCACAGCAGATTCAAAGTGCCAAAACAAAAAAAGACCTCCCGAGGGAGGTCTTAGTCAGATATCAGTTCGATGTAATTAAGGCAGTTTTACATTCGATAGGTCTTCATTAGCACCGATTGCTTTCATTTCGCCAGCAACGATTTCAGCTAGAGGACCAAGGATAACTTGAAGGTTGTTTTCACCAAGTTTAACCACACCTTTCGCACCCAATTTCTTCAGTACTTCCTCATCAGCGACTGAACGATCTTTTAGCGTTAAGCGTAGTCGAGTGATACATGCGTCGATTGAAGTTAGGTTGTCATGACCGCCAAGTGCTTTTAAGTATTGGCGAGCTAGGTCACCACTTTTCTTCTCACCAGCAGGCGCTGCTGCTTCGCTGTCGTCATCTTCACGACCAGGCGATTTCAAGTTGAATGCGCGGATTGCGAAGCTGAATGTGAAGAAGTATAGAGCACCAAAGCCAAGACCAACTGCACCAAGTAGTAGCGGTTTAGTTGCTAGACCGTAGTTCAACAAGTAGTCAATTAGACCAGCTGAGAATGTGAAGCCGTGTAGCGTACCAAGCATGTTAGCAACAACTAGCGACAGACCAGTGAACACTGCGTGAATAGCGTATAGTGCAGGCGCTAGGAATACGAACATGAACTCTAGAGGCTCTGTGATACCAGTTAGGAATGAACAGAATGCAACAGAGAACAATGCACCACCAACTTGGCTGCGTTTCTCAGCAGGAGCCGCTAGGTACATAGCAAGCGCCGCACCAGGTAGACCGAACATCATTACTGGGAAGAAACCGTTCATGAACACACCAGCGCTCTTATCGCCGCCGAAGAAACGGTGTAGGTCACCAGATTTAACTGTTTCAGTTACTTCCTTCACTGTTGCAGTGATTTCAGGAGTGACAGAGTTAGCGAATTCAAATGTATGAGTTTGACCAGCCACAAGCGTTTTCGCTAGCGCAGGATCCACACACAGTTGTTGTAGAGCAGGAAGCGCTTGACCCGCAGCATTTGCACCAGTTACTAGCACTTCTTGACAAGACCCCATACCAAACCAGAAGAATGAGTTAAGTACGTGGTGTAGACCTACAGGAATAAGGGCTCGGTTCAGTGTACCGTAGATAAACTGACCAATAGCGCCAGAAGTTGAGATACCATGCGCAAGCGCATCTAGACCACCTTGAATTGTTGGCCATACAATGCCACCAACTGCACCAGCAACTAAAGCGAATAAACCTGCCATAATCGGCACTAAACGTTTACCAGAGAAGAAAGCAAGCCACTCAGGAAGACGTGTAGCATGGAAAGCGTTGTAAGAGTGGCCAGCAATAATACCTGCGATGATACCACCAAAGAACGACATGTTTACTGATGCATCAATTGTTGACGCTGTCGCTGTCAGTACAAAGTACGCAACTGCACCAGCAAGGCCAGCTGCACCTTGACCGTCTTTAGATAGACCGATCGCAATACCAAGGCCAAATAACAATGGAAGGTTAGAAAAGATTGAGTTACCTGCTTGTGCCATAAATGCGATGTCAAAAACATCCGGCTGGCCCAAGCGCAGTAACAAGCCTGCGATTGGCAAAGTCGCAATAGGAAGCATAAGAGCTTTACCTAACTTCTGCGCGTATCCGAGAATATTCACCTTAAGTTCCCCCTATAGGATTAGATGTTATGTTGAATGACTTATTTCAGTCGTCCAATTTAGTCATCCTCAGTTTATGACATTAATTTTGCTCCGCAAATTAAAAGCTCACCGTTTGTGATCATAATCACCACAATTTGCCCTTTCGGAAGGTTTTTGCTAGCGAGATCATAAAACTTATTTTATTATACGAAAAAATGGCGTTTTAAAGATAATATTCTCGCACTTTATGCAAGGCAGAATCAGTGTTATTTTGGTATCTAGGCGGGTAAATCACTGTAACTTTGCTCTGAAAAAGAATCATAAAAAACCATACAATCATTACTTTTCAGTTAGTTACTATGACAATAACATCGATAAAACGCGACTTGCTGTATGTGACTCGTTATCTAATTCAGTGATACAAACTAAGTACCCATATGACTAAAGCAGTCTCCACTTAGGTAACGATATAGAAATTGAATTCTCATCTATAAGGACTAGCTGACTATGTACGCGCTAAGTAACTGTAAAATTTATACCGGTAGTGATGTTCTTACCGATCATGCGGTCATCATCGAAAACGACCTTATTCAATCTATTGTGCCGGTTGCAGAGCTACCTCAGGGCATCGAAGTGAAAGACCTCGCAGGCGCAAACCTAAGTCCGGGCTTTATCGACCTGCAACTGAATGGCTGTGGCGGTGTAATGCTAAACGATGCAATCACACCGGAAACCATGCAAATCATGCACGAAGCAAACCTCAAGTCCGGCTGTACTAGCTTCTTACCAACGCTCATTACTTCATCAGACGAAGATATGCGAACTGCAATTTCTGCCGCTCGTGAATATCATAACCAATATCAAAACCAATCACTTGGTCTACACCTAGAAGGTCCTTATCTTAACGTCGCGAAAAAAGGTATCCACAACGTCGATTTTATTCGCCCGTCAGATGAAAGCATGATTGATCTTATCTGCGCAAACGCCGATATCATCGCTAAAGTAACGCTTGCACCAGAGCAAAACGATCCAGAGCATATTGCACGATTAAAAGCAGCCGGCATCGTGGTTTCTATTGGTCATACAAATGCGACCTACGCCGAAGCGCGTAAAGGCTTTGAAGCAGGTATTACTTTTGCCACACACCTATTTAATGCGATGACACCAATGGTTGGTCGTGAACCTGGAGTTGTTGGTGCAATTTACGATACTCCTGACGTTTATGCTGGCATTATTGCTGATGGTTTCCACGTAGACTACGCAAACATCCGAATTGCTCATAAAATCAAAGGTGAAAAGCTTGTTTTGGTGACGGATGCCACAGCTCCAGCAGGTGCTAACATTGATCACTTTATTTTTGTCGGTAAGAAAGTATATTACCGAGATGGTAAGTGTGTTGATGAAAACGGCACACTAGGCGGCTCAGCTTTGACAATGATAGAAGCAGTTCAGAATTCAGTTGAGCACGCGGGGATCGCTTTAGACGAAGCTCTACGAATGGCCACGTTATATCCAGCAACTGCAATTGGTGTTGAGGATCGCCTTGGCCGAGTTCGAAAAGGGATGGTTGCAAACCTAACCATTTTCGATCGTGACTTCAAAGTAAAAGCGACGGTTGTTAACGGACAATACGAGCAAAATTAAGCATGAATGGCGGACAGATTGGTAATGTAGATTTAGTAAAACAGCTTAACAGCGCTGCGGTATATAGGCTGATTGATCAGCAAGGTCCTATCTCCCGTATTCAAGTCGCAGATGTGAGCCAGCTCGCACCTGCTAGTGTTACCAAAATAACCCGCCAACTTTTAGAGCGCGGCCTTATTAAAGAGGTCGCCCAGCAAGCTTCAACTGGTGGTCGTCGTGCAATCTCTCTGACCACCGAAGTCAAACCCTTCCACTCTATTGCGGTTCGTTTAGGTCGAGATTACGTACAATTTTGTTTGTACGATTTAGGTGGCACTGCACTTGCGGAAGATCAACACGAACTGCATTACACCAACCAAGCTGACTTGATCGCTGGGCTTATCGATTTACTTAAAGACTTCGTAAACCGTTGCGAAGACAAAATTGATCAGCTCATCGCAATTGGTATTACGCTACCGGGCCTTGTAAACCCAACAACAGGCGTGGTTGAGTACATGCCGAATACCGATATCGATAATCTGGCGCTGGGTGAAATTGTTGGAGAGAAGTTTAATACCGCATGCTTTGTTGGGAATGACGTACGTGGCATGGCGTTAGCGGAGCACTACTTTGGGGCAAGCCAAGACTGTCAGGACTCCATTTTAGTTAGCGTTCACCGCGGTACTGGCGCAGGTATTATCGTTAACGGCCAGGTTTTTCTTGGCTTTAACCGCAACGTCGGTGAAATTGGTCATATTCAAATCGATCCGCTTGGTGAACAGTGCCAATGTGGGAACTTTGGTTGCTTAGAAACCGTAGCAGCGAACCCAGCCATTATCCAACGAGTAAAACAACTGATTGCTCAAGGCTATGAGTCAAGCTTGACTGACCTTGAAAACATCACGATTGAAGCAGTGTGTCAGCATGCAATGGATGGTGACGAACTTGCAAAGCAGAGTTTAGTGCGAGTGGGTAACCAGTTAGGTAAAGCGATTGCAATTACCGTTAACTTGTTTAATCCTCAGAAAATTGTCATTGCGGGCGACATTACTGCTGCACAAGACATAGTCTTCCCTGCAATTCAACGTAATGTCGAAAATCAATCTCTCAAAACTTTCCATAACGACCTTCCTATCGTGGCTTCACACATTGATAAGCAGCCAACGATGGGCGCATTTGCGATGATTAAACGCGCAATGCTAAACGGAGTTTTGTTACAAAAGTTACTTGAAGACTAAGTTTATACAACTAATTGAGTTACAATCTCGGGCTGTGTTTTCACAGCCCGTTTTTGTATATCAGGAATACAGCTCAACAGTATGGAAATTATTCTAATTACAACAGCTTTTTTAGCTGGCTTTATTGCGCTTAAATGTAGCCTCCCTCCCCTCGTTGGTTTTCTACTGGCAGGATTTGGTTTGCATGCATTTGGCTATCAAAGCAATGACGTTATCGTCACTCTTGCAGATCTTGGTGTCACTCTTCTTCTATTCACGATCGGACTCAAGCTTGATGTCAAAACGCTACTGTCCAAAGAAATATGGGGAGGAGCGACCGCCCACAACATACTGTCTACCGCTTTTTTTGCACTAGCGCTATCAGGTTTAAAACTACTGGGCTTAACTTCGCTCGCCAGTATGGATAGCGGTCAAATCCTACTTTTAGCTTTTGCACTATCGTTCTCCAGTACCGTTTTTGCCGTAAAAGCATTGCAAGAAAAAGGGGAAATGAACGCGACCTACGGCACACTCGCGATCGGTATCTTGGTTATGCAAGATATTTTTGCCGTGGTATTCCTGACTGCTTCAACCGGCAAAGTCCCAGAATGGTATGCCATTGGTTTGTTCGCATTGCCTTTCCTTCGTCCACTATTCTATAAACTGTTAGATAAAGTTGGCCACGGCGAAATGCTGGTGCTGTTCGGTATTTTCTTCGCGCTTGTTGTTGGGGCAGGGCTATTCGAACTGGTCGGAATGAAACCAGACTTGGGCGCGCTGATTTTAGGCATGCTACTCGCTGGCCACCCTAAAGCTTCAGAGCTATCCAAATCGCTATTCAATATGAAGGAGCTGTTCTTAGTCTGCTTCTTTTTAAACATTGGCTTGTCCGCTTCATTGAGCGTCAATGGCGTCGTACTCGCCCTACTATTTATCTTACTGCTACCAATAAAAGGGCTCTTGTACTTCGTCACGATTAATCACTTTAAGTTTCGAGTACGTACCTCTTTGCTCGCCTCTTTATCGCTGTTCAACTACAGTGAGTTTGGCCTTATTGTCGCAGGGTTGGCCTATAAAATGGGCTGGATGCCAAGCGATATGCTCGCTGCGATTGCGGTTGCGGTGTCTGTGTCCTTTATTATTTCTGCGCCACTTAACCGCCTTAGCCACAAAATTTATCAACACTCCGGCAAGTGGCTGCAAGAGACAGCCGCAGAAAAGCTTAACCAGCGTGACCAACTCATTAACCCTGGGCATGCCCAGGTATTGATCTTAGGCATGGGGCGCATCGGGACTGGGGCCTATGATGAATTACGTGCGCGCTATGGCAAAATTTCACTAGGCATAGAAATTCGTGAAGATGCAGCACATCAGCACCGTTCAGAGGGAAGAAACGTGATCGCTGGCGATGCCACAGACCCAGATTTTTGGGAACGAATTTTAGATACAGGTCATGTTAAACTGGTGCTGCTTGCCATGCCTCATCATCAAGGTAACCAAACCGCACTTGAGCAGCTTAAACGCAGAAAATATAAAGGGCAAATAGCTGCTATCGCCGAGTACCCAGATCAGTTGGAAGGTTTGCTGGAAAGCGGAGTTGACGCCGCATTCAATATATACAGTGAAGCAGGTAGCGGTTTTGCTCGACATGTGTGTAAACAACTCGAACCTCAGTTCACACCAATAAAATAAGCAACCATACTAATATTTTTTAAAAGCCTTTCTATCAATAGAAAGGCTTTTTTGTATGGTTTTTATACCAAACCTTGATTCCATTCACCAAACCAGCCATTAAATTAAATAATATTTACACAACAAGGCTTTTTATCATTTTTATAATCACAAAACGTTGCTTTTTTTACTAGTAATGGCAAATTGAAGCCATACCGATTAGAAATTATTTAGTTTAGTAAGGATGTAGTATGTGTTCAGTATTTGGCATTTTAGACATTAAAAGCGATGCAGCCGCATTGCGCCCTATCGCATTAGAAATGTCGAAAAAACTTCGTCATCGTGGCCCTGACTGGTCTGGGATTTACTCTTCAGAGCGCGCTATTTTAGCGCATGAGCGCTTGGCGATTGTTGGTCTAAATAGTGGTGCACAACCGCTATACAGCCCTGATAAAAAGCTCATCCTTGCAGTCAATGGTGAAATCTACAACCATAAAGAAATTCGTGCTCGTTACGAAGGAAAATACGAGTTTCAAACCGATTCAGACTGTGAAGTCATTCTTGCACTGTACCAAGATATGGGTGCAGATCTCCTTGAAGAACTAAACGGTATTTTCGCTTTTGTTCTGTACGATGAAGAAAAAGACGAATACTTAGTCGGTCGCGACCACATTGGCATTATCCCTCTTTATCAAGGTCATGATGAGCATGGCAACTACTATGTTGCATCAGAGATGAAGGCACTTGTTCCAGTATGTAAAACAGTGAGCGAGTTCCCTCCTGGTAGCTACTACAGTTCAAAAGATGCCGAGCCAACGCGTTACTATGTTCGTGACTGGAACGAATACGCTGCCGTTCAAGGTAACACCACCAGCAAAGAAGAACTGACTGAAGCACTAGAAGCAGCGGTTAAACGCCAACTAATGACGGATGTGCCTTACGGTGTACTTCTTTCAGGTGGTCTAGATTCTTCTATTACATCTGCGGTAGCAAAACGCTTTGCAGCGATGCGAATTGAAGACGATGAAAAGTCAGAAGCTTGGTGGCCACAACTGCACTCTTTTGCTGTGGGTCTAGAAGGCGCGCCTGACCTGAAAGCCGCTCGCGAAGTTGCCGACCAAATCGGTACCGTTCACCATGAAATGACTTATACAATTCAAGAAGGTCTCGACGCGATTCGCGACGTGATTTACCACATCGAAACGTACGATGTGACCACCATCCGCGCATCCACACCTATGTTCTTAATGGGTCGTAAGATCAAAGCGATGGGTATCAAGATGGTATTGTCTGGTGAGGGCGCTGACGAAATCTTTGGCGGCTACCTGTACTTCCACAAAGCGCCAAACGCGAAAGAGTTCCACGAAGAAACGGTACGTAAACTGCTTGCTCTGAACATGTTTGACTGCGCGCGCGCAAACAAATCGCTAGCGGCATGGGGGGTTGAAGGCCGAGTACCGTTCCTTGATAAAGAGTTTATCGACGTTGCAATGCGCCTAAACCCAGCAGATAAGATGTGTGGCAACGGCAAAATGGAAAAACACATTCTACGCGAGTGTTTTGAGCATTACTTGCCAGAGTCGATCGCATGGCGTCAAAAAGAACAGTTCTCTGATGGCGTAGGTTACAGCTGGATTGATACGTTGAAAGAAGTCGCAGAGCAAAAAGTGACGGATCAGCAGATGGAAACGGCTCAATACCGCTTCCCATACAACACGCCAACCACAAAAGAAGGTTACGTGTACCGAGAAATCTTTGAAGAGCTGTTCCCACTACCTTCAGCGGCTGAGTGTGTGCCAGGTGGTCCTTCAGTAGCTTGTTCATCAGCGAAAGCGATTGAATGGGATGAGTCATTCCAAAACTGTGTAGACCCGTCAGGTCGTGCGGTGCAAACCGTCCATAACGACGCTTACTAAGCGACTAAGTAGGGTGTCATGCCCTACTCCTAATCGGTAACCATCGTTGTTTTGCTAAGCTCGCTAAACAGCGTCCCACTGCTGGTGATTACCAGCAAGATTAAAAAAGAGGTGCCAAAGCACCTCTTTTTTTGTTTGTACACATTAGCTATTTCAAGTCTAAATCGCTGTTATCAATACTGACAGGCACTCGTTTAGTGATCATCTGCACTAACATGATTGAGCGTTTCTCACCATCTTGCTCTTGGAAGATAGCATCTATACCAGCAAACTGACCGCTCTTAACTCGGATTTGATCACCTGGTTTTGGCATACACTCAGAAGCGGTATTTTCATTACAGCATTTTTCTAGCTGCATCAATTCAAAGACTAAGTCACCTTGTACTTCTTTCGGTTGAGCACCAAAACGCACAAAATCAACAACCCCTCGAGTGGAGCGGACTGAGGTGAAGTTAGGTCCCTGTTCATAATCAAAGTAAGCAAACACATAACAAGGAAACAGCGGCTCTTCGACTTTTTGTCTTTTCCCGCGCAAAATCTTCTCAACTTCTACAGTTGGATAAAAGCACTCTACACCTTGGTTTTCAAGGTGCTGTTTCGCCCTAACCTGCTCCCCACGTTTACAATAAAGTAGATACCAACGTTTCATCTTTTTTACTAGCCAATTCTATTTTGTTTTTATCCTAGCATTAAGCCAAAGTTGAGTCATTGACATTCAGTTTATCTATAAAAGTATGATTATACATCGCTCGCATTAACGGTATTTTTTCAAGAACTTACGAGAAGAAGTCCATAGACAAAAATGGAAATTAAGTTTGTAACACAGCCAACACACCATCATATCATCTGCAAATACACTCAAAAACAGTCACTTAACAAACAACTTTAGTCGTAATGCAAAATTTTATTGTTTGTCACTCATTAAATTGCAATGTATACGTAGAAGTCGTTAAAAAATGTAATAACTATTATTAGAAGAGCTTATGTCAAACCAACATCAATATTTCGGCCATCCTCGTGGCTTGTTCTTATTGTTCGGTACTGAACTGTGGGAACGCTTTTCTTACTACGCAATGCGCGCCATTCTAGTACTTTACCTTACAGATACAACGATGAATGGCGGCCTTGGCTGGTCAACCAAAGACGCACTAGACCTATACGGTATTTATACTGGTCTTGTGTATATCACACCTCTCATCGGAGGTTACTTAGCGGATAACTATCTAGGTCAACGCCGTTCAATTTTGCTTGGTGGCGCGTTAATGGCTATCGGCCAGTTTACACTCGCACTTCCTGCTGACGCTCTGGGTATTGGTTCGCTACACAGTTTCTATTTAGGTCTTGGTCTGCTTATCACTGGTAACGGCCTCTTTAAGCCGAATATCTCAACCATGGTTGGCGATTTATATAAAGAGGGTGACAACCGTCGTGACGGCGCATTCACTATCTTTTATATGGGTATCAACTTAGGTGCGTTACTTGCCGGCGTCGTTTCTGGCTCTGTGACAACCTCGTACGGTTGGAAAGCTGGTTTTGTGGCCGCAGGTGTAGGTATGATTATTAGCCTAGTGATGCAAATGGTGCTAGCTCAATCATGGCTTGGTGATATTGGCCGCGAACCGGCGGCGAAACGAGATCTAAACAACAAAAACGCCACCACGAAGCAGCCACTCACGAAAGAAGAAGTAAACCGACTAAAAGTAATTTTGGTCATGAGCTTATTCACTATCGTCTTCTGGGCTGGCTTTGAGCAGGCCGGTGGCCTGATGAACATCTACACTCAACAATATACTGATCGTATGATTGGTGGCTTTGAAGTACCTGCTGCGTGGTTCCAATCACTAAACCCATTTTTCATTATTACTCTAGCGCCAGTTCTGGCTGTCCTTTGGGTAAAACTGGGTAAACGCGAACCTACGTCGCCAGTGAAATTTGCGATGGCACTATTTTTCTTGGCAATTGGCTTCCTATGTATGGTTGGCGCTGTGCTAGAACAAGGTGGAGACACAACGGTAAAAACATCAATGTTGTGGCTGGTGGGAGCTTTCTTCTTCCATACATTAGGCGAACTGTGCTTATCTCCAATTGGTCTTTCACTAGTGACCAAGTTAGCACCGCTTCGCTTAGCTTCACTCATGATGGGTGCATGGTTTGGCTGTAATGCGATTGCAAACTACGTTGCGGGCTATGTGGGATCTCACGTAGGAGAATTGGGCGCAATGGCTATCTTTAGTGGCATTGCCGTCAGCGCTACCGTGAGTGGTGTCATCCTACTTCTATTCTCGAATACGCTCGTTCGCTGGATGCATGGTGCAGAGAATACTCACAGCACAGCAGAACAAGTAGAAGAGCAGCAAGTACAAGTCGCTTGATCGTTCTACAAAAAATGAAAGGGTCGCTTTTGCGACCCTTTTTGTACCTAAAGCTTAGAGTGAACTAACTCAGCCATCATTTCTATATGAAGCTCACTATCGTTCAAACAAGGAATGTAAGTAAAGCTTTCACCACCTGCTTCAAGGAAAATCTCTTTACACTCTTCCGAGATCTCTTCCAACGTTTCTAAACAATCCGAAGAGAATGCTGGTGTCACTACATTGATATTTTTTACCCCTTTTGCAGGAAGTGCCTCTAGGGTTTTATCGGTATAGGGCTGTAACCACTCTTCTCGGCCAAATCGAGACTGATACGTCATACCTATCTGTTGCTCGTTTAACCCTAACGCTTCAGCGAGTAAGCGAGTCGTCTCTTCACAGTGCTGAGGGTAAACATCTCCATTATCAGCGTAACGTTTTGGAATACCGTGATAAGAACATAGCAAGTAGTCTCCCTTACCATACTCTTGCCAATGTTCACGAACTGAATGCGCTAACGCTTCAATGTATTTCGGGTGATTGTAGTAATCCCGAATAAAGCTAAAGCCCGGCATCACGGGCAGGTTTTTAAACGCTTTAGTTATTCCGTCAGAAACCGCTGCCGTTGTTGTGCCCGAGTATTGCGGATACAAAGGTAAAACGATGACTTCCTCTACCCCTTTAGCCAACAGCGCTTCAAAACCTGATTGCAAACTTGGATTTCCATAAGTCATGCCAAGTTCGACTGGCATATCAAGCTTTTGAGCCAACTTTTCTGTTTGACGCTTAGAGTACACCATCAGTGGCGAGCCCTCTTCCATCCAAACTGATTGATAGAGTTTAGCAACCTTGGGAGCTCGGATTGGAAGGATAACGCCGTGCAATAGCGGACACCAAAGCCATCGAGTCATGTCTACCACTCGGTGATCATGAAGAAACTGACTTAAAAAGCGCTTTACGGCAGGAGCGGTTGGTGCGTCAGGAGTACCCAGGTTCACGAGGAGTACACCCTGTTTATTATTCTCTTTCATAACATCCTATTCATGGTAAACGGCTTGGTTCATATACTTAAATAGCCTCAAAGTGCTGCATCGCTGCAGCTTGAAGTTATTTAGATATATGTTTACGAGTAAACTAAAAAAAGCGACCACTTGGGTCGCTTTCAATATATCAAAATATTAATTTTTTGACTTCAGCAAATTAAGAGAGTGCTTTCTCGATATCTGCACTAACTTCAGCTACTTGCTTAGTACCATCAAACTTAAGGTACTTAGTGTTGCCTGCTTCAGCTTCTTTACCGTAGTAGTTGATTAGTGGTGCAGTTTGCTCGTGGTAAACACCTAGACGTGCACGTACTGTTTCTTCTTTGTCGTCATCACGAACAACAAGATCTTCACCAGTTACGTCATCTTTACCTTCCACTTTAGGTGGGTTGTAAACAACGTGGTAAGTACGACCAGAAGGAAGGTGAGCACGACGACCTGCCATACGCTCAACAATCACATCATCTGCAACGTCAAATTCGATAACGTAGTCTACATCAACGCCCATTTCTTTTAGGCCGTCAGCTTGAGGAATAGTACGTGGGAAACCATCTAGTAGGAAACCGTTCGCACAGTCTTCTTGAGCGATACGCTCTTTGATAAGTCCAAGGATGATTTCATCAGAAACTAGCTGACCAGCGTCGATAACAGCTTTAGCTTGTTTACCAAGCTCTGTACCTGCTTTGATAGCAGCACGAAGCATATCACCAGTAGAGATTTGTGGAATACCGTATTTTTCCATGATGAAGTTTGCTTGTGTGCCTTTACCTGCACCTGGAGCACCTAGAAGAATGATGCGCATGATTTATCCTCTTTAATATTTAAGATTTATACCGAAGCTCACAATAGCTGGGCTTCTTAGACATCAAACCCGAGAAGCACTCGCAACGATAAGTTTCGGTATAACGTATATAGGCGAGCAAAAATACACGCCTTATTACTCACATTCAAGTCGCAGATTCTATCACAGGTTCGCCGCGCAAAGAGTGTATTAAGACTAAAGAATGTTAACGATACCCTCTTTCACGCCCTATTGATTATTAACTCAACACCTGAGATGCAAAATTTTGCGACAACAAACAAAAAGCTCGCGAAATGCGAGCTTTTTGATGTACTGAGGTTATTACACCTTAGTCAAAAGTTTATTAACAGCTCCTAAGAACTCCGTTGGGTCCTCAATTGAGCCTCGCTCTGCAAGCATTGCTTGACCAAGCAGGACTTCTACCCAACGACCAAATGCCTCTTCATCCGCTTCGTCAGCCATGCGCTTAACCAGCTCGTGCTCAGGGTTTAGCTCAAAGATGTACTTCACTTCTGGCACTGCCTGACCCGCCGCTGCAAGAAGCTTCGCCATTTGAGTGCCCATTTCGTAATCGTCCGTTACCACAACAGCAGGTGTAGACGCGAGTTTAAAGGTCGTACGAACTTCTTTCACACGATCACCTAGGTAAGACTTCGTGCGTTCTACAACCGACTTAAACTCTTCTTCAGTTTCTTTCTGCTTCTCTTTTTCTGCTTCATCTTCAAACTGACTTAGATCGAGCCCAGCTTTTGTGATTGACTGGAACTGCTTGCCGTCAAACTCAGTTAAGTAGTTCATCAGCCACTCATCAATGCGGTCGTACATCAAGATAACTTCAATGCCTTTCGCTTTGAACTGCTCTAAGTGAGGGCTGTTTTTCGCAGCTGCATAGCTGTCTGCGGTCAAGTAGTAGATCTTATCTTGACCTTCTTTCATGCGCTCAACGTAAGCAGCTAGACCCACGGTTTGCTCCGCAGAATCCACTTCAGTTGAAGCAAAGCGCAATAGGCCTGCAACTTTCTCTTTGTTTGCGAAGTCTTCTGCCGGACCCTCTTTCATCACAAGACCAAACTCTTTCCAGAATGATTGGTATTTCTCTTCATCATTCTTAGCCATGCGCTCTAACATCGTTAGCACACGCTTAGTACAAGCATTACGTAGAGACTGAGTCACTTTGTTATCTTGTAAGATCTCACGCGATACGTTGAGTGGCAGATCATTGGAGTCTATTAAACCTCGTACAAAACGTAGGTAAGACGGCATGAACTGCTCTGCATCGTCCATAATGAACACGCGTTGTACGTACAGTTTCAAGCCTGATTTGTGGTCGCGGTTCATCATATCCCATGGCGCTTTAGATGGGATGTAAAGCAAGCTCGTGTAATCGTTTTTACCTTCGACACGGTTATGGCTCCAAACCAATGGATCAGCAAAGTCATGTGATACGTGCTTGTAGAACTCTTGATACTCTTCATCTGAGATATCCGATTTATTACGCGTCCACAGTGCTTGAGCTTTGTTGATTTGCTCCCACTTCTTCTCATCCGTTTCTTTGCCTTCGTCATCGCGAACAACAGTTTGGATTGAAACTGGGATGCCAATGTGATCCGAGTACTTGCTGATCACATCACGTAGACGCCATTCATTTAGGAATTCTTTACCTTCTTCACGCATATGAAGAATGATGTCAGTACCACGCGATTCTTTAGTGATGTTTTCGATGGTGTACTCACCTTCACCGGCTGAGTGCCATTGTACTGCTTCATCAGCGGCTAGGCCCGCAGCACGAGTGCGTACGGTGACGGCATCAGCAACGATAAACGCCGAGTAGAAACCAACACCAAACTGACCAATAAGCTGAGAGTCTTTGCTCTGCTCCTCAGACAGCTTTGAGAAAAACTCCGCGGTCCCGGATTTTGCAATCGTACCTAAGTGCTCGATCACATCATCGCGGCTCATACCGATACCGTTATCAGAAATGGTTAAGGTATTTGCGCTTTCATCAAACGACAGTTTCACGCAAAGGTCTGCATTACCTTCATATAAGTCTGGGTTAGATAGCGCTTGGAAGCGCAGCTTGTCCGATGCATCTGATGCGTTAGAAATCAGCTCGCGCAAAAAGATCTCTTTATTTGAATAAAGAGAATGGATCATTAAATGCAGTAGTTGTTTTACTTCTGATTGAAAACCACGAGTTTCTTTGTTTTGAGATACGGTTTCGCTCATGTGTGCTCCATAACATCTAAACTAATTGGCTTTTTCATGGAGATAAGTTTGTGACTTTCCCCTTGAAATTACCTTACTGAGATGTCATTTAACATGTGGCTGACAAATGTAAATTCAAGGTCAATATTGCTAAAAACGGTGTTTTTTTAGAAAAATTTAATTATCCTACCAGCCTAAAAGCATCTAAAATGTCGTGCGCACTCCATGCGCTTCGGTAATTTTGTGACATAAATCACTATAATTACAACATCATCCATCTAAGAAGAACTAAATGACTAACATCGGCACCAAATTTCTACTTGCTCAAAGGTTCACCTTTGATCCAAATAGTAATTCGCTCGCTGACCAACAAAACGGCAACGACGTTGTACGATTAGGAAGCAACGAAAGCCGTATACTTCTGATGTTGGCAGAGAGACCAAACGAAGTTTTAACCCGTAACGAGCTTCACGAGTTTGTTTGGCGTGAGCAAGGTTTTGAGGTGGATGACTCAAGCCTGACTCAAGCGATCTCTACTCTGCGTAAGATGTTGAAGGACTCAACAAAATCTCCAGAGTTTGTTAAAACGGTTCCTAAACGCGGTTATCAACTCATTTGTTCAGTGGAACGCTTAAGCCCATTATCTGCTGACTCTAATACTGACGTTGAAGAAGCCACTTCTGAAAATGAAGTGCACGCTGCTGAAATAGAAACAAGTGACGCGCCGTCAACAGAAGCGGCGACAGACACCACGACTGAAGTAGAGCCTCAAGTAGAACTACCTAAGGCACAGCCAAAACCAGCAGCTAACACTAATAACTGGCTGCCGCGTATGATCGTTCTTTTGTCTCTGCTGCTTCCTATTTGTGTATTGCTATTCACCAATCCTGCAGAATCCCAATTCCGTCAGATTGGTGAGTATCAAAATGTACCTGTGATGACGCCAGTGAACCACCCGCAAATCAATAGTTGGTTGCCGTCCATTGAGCAGTGCATTGAACGCTACGTAAAATACCATGCAGAAGATTCAATGCCGGTAGAAGTGATTGCTACAGGTGGCCAGAACAATCAGCTGATTCTGAACTACATTCATGACAGTCAACATTCATATGAGAACGTGACATTGCGTATTTTCGCTGGTCAAAATGACCCAACCGATATCTGTAAATAAGGAGGCCAGAATGAAGATAAAATTAGCATCTGCGGTTTTGGCCGTATCCGTTCTTTTCAGTGGTTGGTTATATTGGGGTAGCGACCTAAAAGTGGAACAGGTCCTCACTGCCAATGAGTGGCAGTCAACCATGGTGACGGTCATTACAGACAGCTTGCCTGACGATCCTGTCGGCCCACTGCGTCGTGTTAATGTTGAATCAAATGTGAAATATCTCCCTAATGGAGACTATATTCGCGTAGCAAATATCAAACTATTCGCTCAAGGTTCAACGGCAGAATCCACGATTAATATCTCGGAAAAAGGGCGCTGGGAAGTAAGTGACAACTATTTGTTGGTTTCGCCTTCTGAGTTTAAAGATATTTCATCTTCTCAATCAAAAGACTTCTCCGAAGCACAGCTACGTTTGATCACTCAAATCTTTAAGCTTGATGCCGAGCAAAGTCGCCGTATTGATGTCGTGAACGAAAAAACGCTATTGCTCACTAGCTTGAACCACGGTTCTTCGGTGCTGTTTAAAAACTAACTTTGATTTGATGATAAGGGGGCAAAACGCCCCCTTTATTTTGCTTATGGATTGGCTAGATACCCTCACCCTCTTTTTCGGCTCACTTATCGCCAATACTCTGGCTTCGCTTTCTGGCGGCGGTGCAGGCTTACTTCAATTCCCTTTGCTCATCTTTCTCGGCTTGCCATTCTCGGTTGCGCTGGGGACACATAAAGTGGCTTCCGTCGCTTTAGGCTTAGGGGCAGCAAGCACACACTTAAAAGCAGGCACAATTAAATGGAAGGTCGCGCTCTACCTTATAGTCTCTGGCAGCATTGGCGTAGTCTTAGGGGCGAACTTAATTGTCCAAATACCTGATGGTATGGCGGAAAAAATGCTAGGGAGCATGATTCTCGCGCTCGGCATCTATTCACGATTTAAGAAATCGTTAGGCCAATCAGAAATAATACGTAACCGTCACCCAATCGGTTGGGTCATCGGCGGTGTCGGACTAATGCTCATCGGTATCATCAACGGGTCGCTGACCGCAGGTTCTGGTCTGCTCGTGACATTATTTTTAGTTCGCTGGTTTGGGTATAACTATAAACAAGCCGTTGCTTACACCATGATTTGTGTCGGCCTGTTTTGGAATGGCATTGGAGGCATTGCCGTCGTCCAAGCTGGCGCTCCGATACATTGGGCTTGGTTGCCTGTTTTATTGTTAAGCTCATTTCTAGGCGGCAGTTTAGGCGCATGGGCCGCGACTCGATACAGCAACCGAGTGATTAAAATTGCATTCGAAATTCTCACGTTTGCCGTGGGTATCAAGTTGCTAGTTTAAACCGATTAAAAGGAAAGTTTCATGGATAAAGCAATCATTGATATTTATTACTGCCGCCAGTGCAACTGGATGTTGCGTTCAACTTGGCTATCGCAAGAACTACTGCATACTTTTAGCGAAGAAATAGAAACGATCAGCTTGCACCCAGATACGGGTGGTCGCTTCGAAATTTTCTGCAATGGCCAGCAAATTTGGGAACGGAAAAAAGACAGCGGCTTTCCTGAAGCAAAGGTGCTAAAACAGCGCGTAAGAGACATTATCGACCCAGAACGAGATCTAGGCCATTCAGACACAAAATAAGGGAGCAATTCGCTCCCTATTTTTTTACTTAGTAAAACCGTTAAATCATGGTTTGTGCTAATACTTCGCCTTCTGGCGTTTTTACCGTTAGCGTATTGTCTTCTAAAGTACCAAAGCTTCTTGGTAAACCATTACGTGGAAATGTCATCGAGCCTGGGTTAAATATAATGGCTCCATCTTGCATCTCTGCGACAGGAACATGCGTATGACCGTGGGCGATGATATCACCTTCACGCAGTGGCGGCCGTTTTTCAGAGTTATACAAGTGACCATGAGTCAAAAAGATTCTCTTGCCAGATTCAAGTAGCACCCACGAGTAATCCATCATCATTGGAAACTTCAATAGCATTTGGTCCACTTCACTATCGCAGTTACCACGCACAGAAATAATTTGCTCACTGTATTGGTTCAATAGCTCCGCCACCTGCGGTGGGTTGTAACCTTCTGGAATCGGGTTTCTTGGCCCGTGGTTTAGCGTATCCCCCAACAAAATCAGGTGCTCCGCACCAGAGGATAAAAATAGCTCAATAGTTTCTTTAGTTGCTGGCAAAGAGCCATGCAGATCTGAGGCAAAAAATAGTTTCACGACATCGTCTCCTCACAAAGTACGAGGTCATTCTACGGCATTTTTATGACAGCTCAACCAACGACTACTGATAGCGCAATGATTCAATGACCATAGGCAAAATATAGAACCATGCTGCATACGCAGTTCCAACCAACACCAGTATCCAAAACACCATCGACATAAATTTTGACTTAGCTAGGTGGTGCAGCGGGTCTGGCTCTCCGCATCCTGGACATGCGTGAGCGCGCTTTGAGATTTGTTTCTCACACACAGGGCAAGAGACTAAAGGCATGATACAAATTCCTCGACAATAGACTTAGGGCGCAAAGAATAATGGTGAATTAACACATATGCAACCTAACATATATTAAATATTTTAGTTCTTTGTAACAGTCGCTGACTTGAGAAAAAAATGCGTTGATTTTTCATTTATATCAACCTATTACACTTCTTCTCGCACCATGCCATTGATGACAATATTGTTATAACTCACCATGCCAATGACCTCCCCATCTTCAATGACAGGAGCTCGGCTAATGCCAAATCGTTCAAATAGGCGCGCACAATATTTCACATTCATATCAGGGTCGACACACAAAGCGGGCTTGGTCATGATCTCATAAATATTCGTGCGCTGTGGAGAGCGATTATTCGCCAGCACCTTTTTGGCGATATCATTCATCAAGACGATGCCATATTCATCGTTGTCATCTCGCTTTTTCACCACCAGCGCTTTGACTTGGTATTTTTTAGCCAACGTTATGCCTTCATAAACTGTCATTAGCCCATCAACCATGACATAAGTAGCCGCCATTACATCTCGAACTCTAATTATCGTTTGACTGCTCATAACTCATCCTCGACCACTTTGGTCAACGTCTCTACTTGATGCGCGACACCGACTGCATCCTCAATATCGATCTGAATAGCAATGCCCTGCCCCGACTCTCGGTCGAACTCACCAACTTCATTGATGGTTTCTAATATGTGTCGAGAAAGGTGCTCCTCAACGACAAACAGCAGCACATCTTTTTGTACTTCCAGCGTTAAGCCAAAAAACGTTCGCTTTTGATTTAAACCTTGTCCACGAGCGTTATTAATCACCGTCGCACCAGTCGCGCCAGCTTCGCGAGCAGCGTCCAGTACCTTGTCTGTTTTGCTGTCTTCAACAAACGCAAGTATCAATTTAAAGCGCATTTTCTTCGTCCTCCGAGACATCTTTATTCAGCCATTGGGTTATTTGCGCATAGCCCATCACAGAGATCATAGGAAACAGACTGGCAAAGGCGATCAAGCCAAAGCCATCAATCATTGGGTTTCTTCCTGGGACGGTAGAAGCAAGCCCCAGCCCTAGTGCGGTTACAAGCGGAACAGTGACAGTAGAAGTCGTGACGCCTCCAGAATCGTAGGCGAGTGGAACAATAAGCTTTGGCGCATAAAACGTTTGAATCACAACCACGATGTAACCCGCAATGATGTAATAGTGAATAGGGTCACCGACAACAATCCGATAGCTCCCTAGCGCGATGCCAATGGCCACCCCAAATGCAACGGCCACGCGTAAACCGTTAATACTGATACTGCCACCAGAAACTTGGTTTGCTTTTATCGCTACAGCGATTAGAGAAGGCTCAGCAATCGTGGTACTAAAACCGATAAAAAAGGCGAAGGTATACACCCAATAGTAGTCGACCCACACTAAGGCTTTTCCCACAGAGACTTTAAACTCTTGTAAAAATTCCGGCGCCGTCAGTTGCACGGCCATGGTCTCTCCGAGCGGAAACAGAGCCATTTCTAATCCGAGCAAAAAAAGAGCGAGCCCAAGAATCACATAAACAAACCCAAGCAAAACCTTCTTAAGGTTGTTAACTGGACGCCTTAACACCGCTAACTGAAAACCAAAAATAATGCTGGCGATGGGAATGACATCTCGAACGGTCGATAATAAAGTGTCTAGGAAATGTTCAATTGAAATCATGTTACGACCATTCCGTAAACCATCACAAACATCATCGGTAGTAGCGAGGCAAAAGCGATTAAACCAAAACCATCCACCATGGGGTTGCGCCCTTTAATCGCCGATGCTAAACCAACCCCTAGTGCAGTGACCAAAGGCACGGTGATAGTCGACGTCGTCACACCTCCAGAATCATAAGCAACGCCAATAATGGCTTCCGGTGCAAACCACGTCAGGACTACAACGCCGACGTAGCCGCCGATGATCATGTAATGAATTGGCCACCCTTTTAAGATGCGCAGAACGCCAATAACGATGGCGATCCCCACAGAAAGTGCCACCGTTACTCGTAGCCCTTGTCCATAGTCCTGCATGGATTGTTCTGAGTTTGTGATCATCCCGCCTTCTGCCGCAACTTCTGATGCTTCTTCTGCTACGGCCGTTAATGCTGGCTCTGCGATCGTGGTGCCAAACCCCAAACAAAACGCAAAAACTAACAACCAGAACACGCTACCTTTTTTTGCAAAGGCTTGAGCCATACTCTCTCCGATAGGAAAAAGACCAAGCTCTAGACCAAAAATAAAAAACGTTAACCCTAAAACCACAAGCAATAAGCCAAAAAGAATGGAGATGAGATTAGGAAGTGGCTCTTGCAAAACAACTAATTGAAAAAAAGTGATAACAACAACGATGGGTAGCAGATCGCGAGCACTATTAAGGAGCGCTCGAAAAAGAGCAACAAATGCTTCCATACCTATCCTCCTTGATGGTGCAAACTGATTACGCTTGTTCCGGTAGCGATGTTTTTAGTCTGGCATAGATTTAGTTCTCCTACCGTGAACGAATTAGCGCCATGCATAACATTTAGTTACATTTTTTCAATATGTGAAGTCAGTAGCCTCGCTACAGGCTTGCCACTATCCTAGAAATAATAGTGTTGAGATGATCAAGCTCAGCACAAAACGACTATAATGTTCTAATACGTGTACATTCAAAGAGATAACATGAAGATATTACTCACAGGTGGCACTGGGTTTATTGGTTCGGAGTTGCTCAAGCTGCTATCCACTCACCAAGTTATGCTACTTACACGCTCTCCGGAGCAAGCAAAACAACGCCTCCAACACGCTGATTTGGGTAATATCGAATACCTTGACTCGCTTGAGTCATTCGCCGATCTCAATCACATTGATGCCATAATTAATCTTGCGGGTGAGCCTATCGCAGATAAAAGATGGACCAGCGAGCAGAAAGAAAAAATCTGCAAAAGTCGCTGGAAAATTACCGAACAAATCGTTGAGCTGATCCACGCCAGCACAGAGCCTCCCGCAGTTTTTATTAGTGGCTCGGCCGTTGGTTACTATGGCGATCAACAAGACCACCCGTTTGATGAGTGCCTGCATGTTAACAGTGAAGACTTTCCTCACGAGGTTTGTGCAAAATGGGAACAAATAGCCAAACGCGCAGAGTCTGAACAAACACGTGTTTGTCTATTGCGAACTGGCGTGGTGCTCGGCCTTAATGGCGGGGCTTTGGCGAAAATGCTCTTACCTTACAAACTTGGCGTAGGCGGCCCGCTCGGGAACGGTAACCAGTACATGCCTTGGATTCACATTCTGGATATGGTCCGCGCCATCATGTACTTGCTTGAAACACCACATGCCCACGGTGCGTTCAATATGTGCGCACCTCACCCTGTGACTAACCGTATCTTTAGCGGCACGTTGGCAAAAACGCTCAAACGACCACATATCTTGTTCACGCCTAAATGGGCAATGGAACTCCTAATGGGTGAATCTTCCTGCTTATTGTTCGATAGCATGAGAGCCAAACCCAAAAAGCTCACCGAACTTGGCTTCAAATTTAGCTACTCCAGAATAGAGCCAGCACTCAAGCACTTGCTTCATGACCGGAGCTGATGAATGATGACCTCATTCAATGTTGCTTGAGGCTTAATTTATGAAAAAGTCGATTCTTATTACGGGTTGCTCATCCGGTATCGGTTACGTGTGCGCTCACGCCCTGCAAAACGAGGGATTTCATGTCATAGCATCTTGTAGGAAAGAGCAAGATGTCCAACGTCTAATTAATGAAGGGCTAACCTGCATCAAGCTAGACCTAAACAGCCCTGAAAGTATTTCTTCGGGCGTGAAGCAAGCATTAAAGCTAGCAGAGGGTAAGCTTTATGCCGTGTTCAATAATGGTGCCTATGGCCAGCCCGGTGCATTGGAAGACTTGCCCACCGAGGCTCTTCAAGCTCAATTTCAGACCAACTTTTTTGGTTGGCACCAGTTAGTCAGAGAAGTGCTTCCTCACATGCGCATACAAGGCGAAGGACGGATAATACAAAACAGTTCCGTTCTAGGCTTTGCTGCAATGAAATACCGCGGCGCCTACAATGCGTCAAAGTTTGCCCTAGAAGGCTGGACTGACACACTACGGCTAGAGCTTGCGGATACGAATATCAAAGTGGCATTGATAGAACCTGGGCCTATCGAAACTCAATTTAGAAACAATGCATTAAAAGCCTTCGAGAAGTGGATTGATATTGAATCCAGCCCTCACCGCCTCGCCTATGAAGGACAAAGAGAGCGACTCAACAAAGACAAATCTAATAATCGATTTGTTTTACCTGCAGAGTCCTGCGTCGCACCTGTTCTTCATGCATTAACTAGCGCTTCACCTAAAATTCGCTATCGAATTACTACGCCGACTAAATTATTCGCAATCTTGAAAAGGTTATTACCAACCCGTGTGCTTGATAAAATTTTGCGACAAGCTGCATAAAAAAGTTTTGTCACAATGTAATTTCATCGTAACAATGTGATGTCATTATGAGCATGTAGGTTAAAAAAACCTCAAGCAAACGAATCAATTTCTACGCAATTCAGTGAGCACTATTCAACCTAAAGTGAATGAGTTGCTTAGATTTGGTATCGCCACCCATTACGTTTTGTAGCAATGTTTTTACTACTGCGAGGCAACAATGACATTAAATCAGCTTAACTGGCTTAGTGTGGGTGTAGTGTTGACCATGTTCATCCTATTTTGATACCGCACTAACAAATAGCATTAGAACTGCGCTGCTTCGGCAGCGTTTTCTTTTTGCCTTACACCTATTCAGCAGTAACACCATTCTCTTACCGCATCCTTTCACAAAATAGAATGATTCATTATTGATGACGATTAGCAACCATCGCTTGAATTTCCCTTAAATCAACTCCATATCTATTATCAACGACAAGACACAAAGCAAGGATACTCTGATGCAATCCCCATTTATCGTTGAGATAACAGAACAGAACTTTCGCGAAACGCTTGAAGGATCAATGAACACGCCCGTTCTGATCCACTTTTGGGCCAATGCTCAACCAGAAAGCGCACAGATACTCCCTGAGTTGCAATCTCTTGCTCAACAGTACAACGGTGCATTTACGCTTGCTTTATTAAATTGTGAAGATCAGCCGGCTCTAGCGTCTCAATTTGGTGTGCAAGTATTGCCAACTATCGCGCTGTTTATAAATGGTCAAGCCGTCGATGGATTGGGTGGCCCTCAGCCAATTGATGCCATTGCAACCATGCTACAAAAGCATTTGCCAAGCCCAGATGAACAGCTATTAAAGCAAGTCAGTGAACTTCTTCAGCAAGGTGAGCATGCTCAGGCTTTAAGCATCATCCACACTTTGCCGCCAGAACTGCAAGAGCGTGGTGATGTGAAACTCGCGATGGCTGATTGTTTATTAGAAACCAAACAATTTGATGTCGCCCAAGAGCTACTGAACGCTATCCCTCTTGAGTATCAAGATAACTACTACAAGAGTCTAATAGCCAAGCTCGAGCTGCATTTGCAGGCTGCAGATAGCCCTGAGTTACAACGACTAGAACAAGCATACGCAGCAGACATGGCAAACTTCGAACTTGCTTGTGAATTGGCGGTACAGTACAACCAAGTGGGTCGTGATGAAGAAGCGCTGGAACTGCTGTGGAATATTCTTAAAAAAGACTTGGGCGCCCAAGACGGTGAAGTGAAGAAGACTTTTATGGATATTCTCAGCGCGCTAGGTCAAGGCAACGCATTAGCAAGCAAATATCGCCGTCAGCTGTATTCGATTCTGTACTAACTCGCTGAAAAGCGAAACTTCAACTAAAGGCCGGATATTCCGGCCTTTGTTATATAAAAAACCAATAACCTCTTAAGGTTCTCAGAACTTCAATTGTCTATTGTCTATAAATAGGTAAAAATGAATCGGACATTATGCACTTAAGGGAATATCTCATGCCAATTGATTCACTGATTACCATCGGTATTTTCGTCGTTCTTGCTGTAGTTATCTTATCTTCAGCCATTAAGACGGTGCCACAAGGAAATAACTGGACAGTCGAACGCTTCGGACGCTACACCCATACGCTAAAACCCGGCTTAAACTTGATCATCCCATTTGTTGATAAGATAGGGCAAAAAGTCAACATGATGGAGCGCGTTCTTGATATTCCAGCGCAAGAAGTTATTTCAAAAGACAACGCTAACGTAGTTATTGATGCCGTCGGATTTGTTCAAGTCATCGATGCTGCCAAAGCCGCTTATGAAGTCAACGATTTGGAACATGCCATTAGAAATTTAACTCTCACCAATATCCGCACCGTTTTAGGCTCAATGGAGTTGGACGAAATGCTGAGTCAGCGTGACATGATCAACTCCAAGCTGCTGGCAATTGTTGACCAAGCCACCAACCCATGGGGTGTAAAAGTCACACGAATTGAAATAAAAGATGTACAGCCACCATCCGATCTAACGGCGGCGATGAATGCTCAAATGAAAGCCGAGCGAAATAAACGTGCGGAGATTCTCGAAGCAGAAGGGGTACGCCAAGCTGAAATTTTAAAGGCTGAAGGTCATAAGCAGTCGGAGATATTAAAAGCTGAGGGCGAAAAGCAGTCTGCTATTCTCCATGCTGAAGCTCGTGAACGCGCCGCGCAAGCAGAAGCAAAAGCGACTTATATGGTTTCTGAAGCGATTGCCAAAGGCGATATGCAAGCCGTCAATTACTTCATTGCTCAAGGCTATACCGAAGCGATCAAAAGCATTGGTCAAGCCGAAAACGGCAAAATCATTATGCTTCCATTAGAAGCGACCGGACTAATGGGCTCGGTTGCAGGGATAGCAGAGATGTTTAAACAACAAGATAAAGAATAACTTATGGACTTTTTCAGTTTGCTGGAAGGTATCTCTTTCTGGCATTGGCTAGCCTTCGGTTTTGCACTTCTAGCGGTAGAGCTACTTGGGACTGCGGGATATTTTCTCTGGCTCGGAGTTTCTGCACTTATCGTTGGAGCACTAATGACCGTTTTGCCAATGAGCTGGCAATTACAATGGCTTTGCTTTGCAAGTTTCAGCTTAATCACCACTTGGTTATGGTGGCGACGACAATGGTCTCAAGACAAGAAAGAAGACCAAGAAAGAGATCTGAACCAAAAGTATAAGCAGTTAATCGGACGCACACTTACCATTGAAGAGGACTTTTCTGTTGGACTCAATCGTATCAAGGTTGCCGATACCACGTGGTCGGCGCAGTCGGATCAAGCACTTCCAGCAGGAACGCGCGTTAAAATAAAAGATATCGATGGTATTATTTTAATCATTGAGCCTGATTCTAAGTAATTTATGCCAAAGTAATGGGGCAAACTATGCTCCATTACTTTAATCTAAACAACCGCTTTCATTTCATTGATTTAATTAAAATCGAACAAAAAATAAGTAGCAGCAATATTATTAATATCCTACCCTATCCTTCCAATAATTTAATTATTCATCATACGATAATCAATAAGATAGAAATATATCGATATAAATTATCTTTATAAATTTATTTTAAAAAATAAAACTTTATTGAATTATTTTTTGATCTTTTTGCCCCCCCATACATACTTAACGCATAAGCATTTAAGTTGAATGCTTTTTATTTGGTAAGTAAGAGGATGTACTATGAAGAAACTTCTCTTTTTAATGTTATGCGGTATCTTTTCTTTTTCTTCCTTTGCCTACACCAACGGAAATGGTGGTACAACTAATTTAGGACCGATAGTCGAATGTAAATTGCCAAGTGGTGATGTCACTAATATTCCAAGTGAAATGTGTCGATTTAGAGGCGGAGAATGGAACTAATATAGAAGTCAGTAGTTAGTTCGATATAAGTAAACTATTGATACCTTACTTTTCAGTAAAGTCATTATTTACCCAAGCAAGTAGATATTCAATGTCTACATTAAGGTGATGATTATGAGATTTTTAGCTGGTCTATTGTTAGCATGTTTTGCCCTAGCTCCATTAACTACTCATGCCAATGGTGCTTCAGGTGGACGTACGCTAGCCCCAGAGATAAAGTGTGAGTTACCAAACGGTAACGTGCATATGTTACCGCCGTTATATTGCAAAATATATGATGGTCGAGAAGTAAAATAAAAAAGGAGCCTAGCGGCTCCTTTTTATCATCTCACTAAGTATTAGTGGAAGCTGTAAGGGATAAGAACTTGTAGACGTAGGTCTGTTTCATCCGCATCACCAGCACCAGCGTACTCATCGCGCTCTAGGATTGTACCGTGTAGACGGATCGTAGAACCTTTCAGTGCGCCACTCTGTAGAGAGTAAGATACTGTCGCGTTAACTGCGTATTCACTTTCGTAATCCCAGTCACCTGATGCACCGCTTGCTGCAGAATCAGCACCAGTACCGTAACCAAAGCCTAGGTAGTAGTTCCAGCCGTTACCTTGGTTGTACGATAGACGGTTGTACCACGCTAGCTCACCCGCTTTGTTCCAGTCAGACAGTGCATCCCACCACTGAGACCAAGTACCGTTGTTCATACCGTAAGTATGAATTGTACGTGGAACGAAGTCAGCACGGTTGTCTGTGTCTGTGTAGCGTAGCTCAGACATCCAAGCTAGCTTGCCGAAAGATTGATTCAAAGATAGACCAGTGTGGAAACCTAGACCATCGTATTTCACATCATCGTCAACACCGTAGAAATCAAATGCTAGAGTTGTACGGTCACTCACAGTGTACTTCAAGTAAGCCTTGTAAGAAGTGTTGTCAGTTTCGTTGTGGTAGCTAGTTACTTGACCTGCACCCCAGTCGATACCATTTGCATATTGAACGCCAGTAGCTTGACCCAAACCAAGTTGCATAAACAAGCTGTCAGTTAGGTTACCGTTTAGGCCTAGAGAGTGTAGGTAGCTCCATGAAGTGTCAGACCAAAGCGCTGGCGCGTAGTCATCTTCGTGAAGTAGCCAAGGTGCTGTAAATTGGTCTGCACCAAAGTAGCTTAGGTTGAAATCACCTAGTTTAGCGTTCAGTTCGAAACCACGGTAAGTACCAGGTACGAAACTCCAAACGTTACCAATAGTACCGTTACCACCCGCTTGTAGCATACCAAAGCGCGCGTTGAAGCTTTCGTTTGCTTTGAACTTCAGTGCTGCTTTGTAAACTTTAAGCTGTTGACCATCACCTGCACCCCAGTCTAGGTTGTTACAAGTTGAAATTTCGTTACATAGGTAGCCTTCGTTTGAATTGTAAAGGCTATCGTTGTAAAGGTCGCCAGAATAGTAAGCCGCAACATCTGCACCAACCCAACCATCGTGGTAGCCAGAAGTAAAGTCTAAAATTGCGTTGTAAGAAGAGTAGTTTAGACGACTCCAACGGTCACCGTTTTCACCGCCTGGCTTACCTGTTGTACGAGTACGAGAACGAGTATCAACTAGAAATAATGCATTAAGACTAGAGTCTTGCATAAATTCGTTCACTTTCTCGACGTACTCGCCACCTGCTGCACTTTCAGTAGACGCTGTAGCTGGAGCAACAGCAACAACACCAAACATTGCTGCGGTTAACGCTGAAACCTTAAAAAATTTGTCCATGGAAAAACTCCTAAAAATGGATATAGCTGTATTTTTCTATCTCACCTTTAGTTGGCCGCCGAAGGAGAGAAGTAAATTCCTGATCAAACCTCATTATTTCTAATTTGGCTTTTATTAGTTCCTGCATACACACCGTGTATCCACGTGATTAAGACTAACTTCGCAGCTAAAAACATCCAAACGGAACTTATTTTTTTTTCTAAAAAAATATGAGCCAGTCCAAAGTTCCATATAAGTTGTTGATCCAGATCTTACTTTTAACAACACCAACACAAAAAGACAATTAAACATTAAATATCAATAACTTAAATCACCCCTTAGAACTCCAACTTGAAGTCACTCGCAGACTAAAGAAGTAAAAAACCTTAATAATTCAATGGGAGATCTTGATCACTGAAAAGATAAAAAGCATAAAAAACTCAATAAAAAAGCACTTAATTATGGGCAAAAAAAAGCCCGACATGCTTACCATGTCGGGCTTTTAGTTATTTTTTAGCTTTTTTGATGAGACTTAATTCATCAACTCGAGTAAGTCTTGTTCTGTTTTGATCTCGATACCCAGTTCTTGTGCCTTTGCCAACTTCGAACCTGCATTTTCACCAGCAAACAAAATATCCGTTTTCTTAGAAACACTACCTGTCACTTTTGCACCTAGGGATTGGAGGGCTTCTTTAGCCTCTGTGCGACCTAATTGAGAAAGTGTTCCTGTCAATACGACCGTCTTACCTTCTAACGGTAGCTCCCCTACCTGCTCAGTAGTATTAATCTCTGGCCAGTGGATGCCTTGTTCAAGCAAATCTTTAACCACTGCTTGGTTCTGCTCTTCACTGAAGAAAGTCGTAATATGTTGAGCAACCACAGCACCGATGTCTTGCACTTCAATTAACTGCTCTTCGTTAGCATTTTGGATGGCTTCCAACGTTTTAAAGTGCATTGCTAGGTTTGCGGCGGTTGCCTCGCCAACTTCACGAATCCCAAGCGAATACAAAAAGCGAGGTAACGTTGTCTCTTTTGATTTTTCTAACGCATTCACAATGTTCTGCGCAGACTTTGGCCCCATGCGATCTAATACCGTTAAAATCCCCGCAGATAACTTAAATAAGTCAGCAGGAGTTTTCACCATCTCACGGTCAACAAGTTGCTCGATCACTTTATCGCCTAGACCGTCAACGTCTAACGCTTTACGAGACACAAAGTGTTTTAGCGCTTGTTTACGTTGGGCTTGGCAAACTAAGCCACCCGTACAACGTGTTACCGCCTCTCCTTCGATTCGTTCAACATGCGAACCACAAACCGGACACTGAGTTGGGAAAATAATATCTCGCGCCGTTTCTGGTCGACGCTCTTTGATGACAGAAACGACTTGAGGAATAACGTCACCCGCTCGACGAATCACAACGTGATCACCGATCTTAACTTGCAGACGTTCTATCTCATCTGCGTTATGAAGCGTCGCATTACTTACCGTTACCCCGCCAACAAATACAGGCTCTAGTTTAGCAACAGGTGTAATCGCACCAGTACGACCGACTTGGAATTCCACCTCATTCAACGTCGTCATTTCTTCCTGAGCCGGGAATTTGTAGGCAATCGCCCAACGTGGAGCGCGAGCAACAAATCCAAGACGCTCTTGCACGGCAATATCGTCAATTTTAATGACGACACCATCGATCTCATAAGGAAGGGCATCACGACGCTGCAAGATATCTTGGTAGTAAGCTTTTACATCCGCCAAACTTTCAACTCGCTTGGTCTCCGGGCACATTGGTAATCCCCAAGATTTAATTTGCAAGAAGCGTTCGTAGTGACTTGCCGCCAATTCAGCGCCTTGCACCACGCCTACACTGTATGCATAGAAGCTAAGCGGACGAGAAGCCGTAATGCGTGAATCCAATTGTCGTAAGCTACCTGCCGCAGCATTACGTGGATTAACAAAGATTTTCTCGCCTTTCTTCCTTGCTAATTCATTGAGCTTTTCAAACCCAGCTTTCGGCATAAAGACTTCACCACGAACTTCAAGACGATTTGGCCAGTCATTACCCCTGAGTTTTAAAGGAATGGCTTTAATCGTACGTACATTTTCTGTGATGTTCTCGCCAGTAGTGCCATCGCCTCGTGTTGCCGCCTGAACTAAAACACCGTTCTCATACAGTAAACTAACTGCGAGTCCATCCAGTTTCGGCTCACAACAGTATTCTTTCACACTCTGACTGCCCACCCGCTCTTGTGCTCGCTTATGGAAACTATCAAGTTCGCTGTCATCAAACGCATTATCAAGCGAAAGCATCGGTACTTCATGTGTCACTTGGCTAAACGCAGAGAGAGGTTGTCCACCGACACGTTGACTTGGTGAATCTACGGTAATTAAATCAGGGTTCTCAGCTTCAATATCCAGGAGCTCTCGCATTAAGCGGTCGTACTCGGCATCAGGGATCTCTGGGTTATCTTCCACGTAGTAACGCACAGCGTGGTAATGCAACGACTCTTTTAGTTCTTCTAATCGCTGAAGTACTGATTCAGACATAGTAAAGCCCCGTGTATTTTCAATCGGTGAGGTTGGGAAATCCAAGAAAAAGGGCTCCATCCGGAGCCCTATTATTATTTGCTGTTAAGATTATGCGTTAGCGGCATTAAACTCAACTATTTGACGTCGATAAGACGCTAAACGGTCTGGCGTCATTAAGTTACGCTGGTCATCAAGAACGTTGCCACCTAAATCATCAGCAATTTGCTGCGCAGTTCGGAGCATTAAGTTGAAGTTCTGTTCAGCCTCGCCATAACAAGGCAATGTCATGAAGAATGAAATACCCTTCGTTGTAAACTCAGCAGGATCAGCATGCTCAAACGTACCAGGGTGCATCATATTAGCGACGCTAAACAGCACTTTGCCGTTACCGGACAAGTCGACATGACGGTGGAAAATATCCATCTCGCCATAAATTAAGCCGTTTTGTTGCATACTCTCAAATAAAGCAGTACCAACAAATGGCTCTTCACCCGCACAGTGCACATTCAATACAATCACTTGCATTTCAGGTTCTGGCTTTGGCTCTTCCTTAGGCTGTGCAACTACAGGGTCGCTACCCGTTTCGACTTGCTGTTCTTTCTCAGTAATATCAAACGCGGCGGGAATAGCTTCTTCTTCCACAGCAGGCTGGAATGGCTCTTCAGCTACTGGTGCTTGAACAACAGACTCAACGTCCTCTTCTTTATCTTTTTCTGCAACAAATGAAGGGATGTCATCCGGCTCCTGCTGTGTCTGTGTTACTTCAGATGGGCCACCGAATAACGGGTCAGATTCAAACTTGTTGTCGAAAGAACTCGCCATCCCAAAATCTGGTTCTTTGCGATCTTTACGAATGATCTCAAAGTCATCTTCAGGAGCGGGAGCGAAGTCTCGTTCTTTCTCGACAAGATCATTTTTGTCTTCTTGGTCAACATCCAGCTTACCAAGTGGCTTGTTACCAAACTTTGCTTTGCCTTCTTTTTTACTGCTCCACAAACCATGAAACAGCAATGCCGCGATGGCTAATGCGCCAACAACAATGAGTACGAATCGCAATTCCTGCATTATTTACTCTCAATATACTTGTTTTTACTACTCGCAGTTCCTTGAGCAGCAACCCAAGTGCAATAAATCTGAATGATACGTTTACTTTACCAAAACTATATGTAGATTTAGAACAACTTAATGCAAGAAGTTCCGTTTTTTGTTGTGATTCTTGCCACGATTCCACTTAACAAGACGTCATTTGTCAGGGCATTGAAAGAAAAGCCCTCACAGGTACAATGAGTTTTCATTTACACGAAGCCAAAATAGACATGAAGCAAAACAATCAGCAGAGAACCGGATTCGGTTATTTTCTATACGGGATACAATTGGCACTTGCCCCTAAAATCAGACGCTTTGTCATCTTACCTCTACTTGCAAATATCTTGCTTGTGGGTGGTGCCATCTTCTATCTATTTTCAAACCTTAATATATGGATCGAAGACTGGATTGGGCAGCTGCCTGAGTTTTTATCCTGGTTAACTTACATTCTTTGGCCTTTACTCGCTCTGACGATACTCGCTACCTTCTCCTATTTTTTCAGCACGCTCGCGAACTTTATCGCCTCGCCATTCAATGGCCTCTTAGCTGAAAAAGTGGAAGAGTACTTAACGGGACAAAAAGTAAATGATGATGGTTTCACTGCCGTCCTGAAAGATGTTCCTCGCGTTTTAGCTCGTGAGTGGAGAAAGCTCCTTTACATCTTACCTAAAGCAATAGGCCTATTCCTGTTATTGCTCATCCCTGCCCTTGGACAAACAGTAGGCCCATTTTTATGGTTTATCTTTACCGCTTGGATGCTCGCGATTCAATATTGTGACTACCCGTTTGATAACCATAAAATCCCATTTAACGACATGCGTTACAAATTGAAACAAAAGCAAGGTAAGGCCTATGGCTTTGGGGGATTGGTGTCTGTGTTTACGACGATCCCAATTTTGAACCTCATTGTCATGCCTGTAGCAATATGTGGCGCAACCGCTATGTGGGTCGCGGAGTTTAAGCACCAACGATAGTCGATTAGAGATTAAGGAAAGGGATCTGCGCCAGCTTTTCCCTTTTCTTTTATCGAGTTCTGGGCCAACCTAATAAGATATAACTTTTTAATCCTTTTCCCTTTTTTTCATACCGCATATTCTTCTATCCATATTCACACAACGTGTAATGAAGGAACATCACTATGAGCAAAATCTACGAAGATAACTCTCTTACTATCGGTAATACACCTCTCGTTCGTCTAAACAAAGTAAGCAAAGGCAAAGTTCTCGCGAAAATTGAAGCGCGTAACCCTAGCTTCAGTGTTAAGTGCCGTATCGGTGCAAACATGATTTGGGAAGCAGAAAAAGCGGGGCTTCTTAAGCCAGGTGTAGAGCTTGTAGAACCTACCAGTGGTAACACAGGTGTTGCTCTAGCATTCGTAGCGGCCGCTCGCGGTTACAAGCTAACATTGACCATGCCTGAATCAATGAGCCTAGAACGCCGTAAGCTACTTAAAGCACTGGGCGCTAACCTTGAGCTGACTGAAGCGGCGAAAGGCATGAAAGGGGCGATTGCTAAAGCAGAAGAAATCGTAGCAAGCAACCCTGAGAAGTACCTACTTCTTCAACAATTTGACAACCCTGCGAACCCAGAGATCCACGAAAAGACTACGGGCCCTGAGATTTGGGAAGCGACAGACGGTGAAATCGACGTATTCGTTGCTGGTGTCGGTACGGGCGGTACTATCACAGGTACAAGCCGTTACATCAAAGGTGAAAAAGGTAAAGCCATCACTTCTGTCGCAGTTGAGCCAGCAGAGTCTCCAGTTATTGCACAAGCACTTGCTGGCGAAGAAATCCAACCTGCTCCGCACAAAATCCAAGGTATCGGTGCTGGTTTCATCCCAGGTAACCTCGATTTAGACATTATTGACCGCGTTGAACAAGTCACCTCAGAAGAAGCGATTGAGATGGCTCGTCGCCTAATGGAAGAGGAAGGTATCCTAGCTGGCATCTCATCCGGCGCGGCTGTTGTTGCAGCTAACCGACTTGCAGAACTCCCTGAATTTGAAGGAAAAACAATTGTAACCGTTCTACCAAGTTCAGGTGAGCGTTACCTAAGCACAGCACTCTTTGCAGGTATCTTTACCGAAAAAGAGAACCAACAATAATATGTGTTCAAATCAATTTTTAGTTTAAAAAAGCCCCGTTTAGGGGCTTTTTTGTTGATCCCTGCCCTACCTTTGGTAATATCAGGGTGTTTTATTTCTAGCTTCAAAATAAAGAAGCAGAACACAAAAAGGTTTCAAAGTGATTACGCACGCAAACAGTTGCGTAGTTACCAAACTTTTGACTAGTATCAGAACTGACGCGCTTTGAACTCTTCCCGTGCTAGCGCACAAGATGTAAAGCAGTTAAGCTAAAATCTAGTCACAAACTAACAAAAAAATACATTTATTGGGGTATATCACATGTACGAGAAGCAAGTAGAAATCACAGCAGAAAACGGCCTTCACACTCGTCCAGCTGCACAGTTTGTTAAAGAAGCAAAAGCATTCGACGCAGACATCACTGTGACTTCTAACGGTAAAAGCGCTAGCGCTAAGAGCCTATTCAAACTACAAACACTAGGCCTAGTAAAAGGTACTCAAGTAACTATTTCTGCTGAAGGCCCACAAGCTCAGCAAGCAGTTGACCACCTAGTTGCTCTAATGGACCAACTACACTAATCCGGTCTCCTACTCCAGAAGCCATTTTGTGAAAGCGAAATGGCTTCGTTGGAAATAGGCTCAAAACTAAGCTAAAACTATTCGTTAGCGCACCCATTATTCTCCCGTTTTATAAAGTTGACCAAACTTAAGGTAAGGCTATGATTTCAGGCATCCTAGCATCTCCTGGTATTGCAATCGGTAAAGCACTACTACTTCAAGAAGATGAAATTGTCCTAAACACAAACACTATTTCTGACGATCAAGTAGAAGCTGAAGTTCAGCGTTTCTTCGACGCTCGTAACAAATCTGCAGCTCAGCTAGAAACAATCAAGCAAAAAGCGCTTGAAACGTTTGGTGAAGAAAAAGAAGCGATCTTTGAAGGTCACATCATGCTTCTTGAAGACGAAGAGCTAGAAGAAGAGATCCTAGCACTTATCAAAAACGACAAGATGACTGCGGATCACGCTATCCACTCAGTTATCGAAGAGCAAGCATGTGCTCTTGAGTCACTAGATGACGAATACCTAAAAGAACGTGCAACTGACATCCGCGATATCGGTTCTCGTTTTGTGAAAAACGCACTGGGTATCAACATTGTTTCGCTTAGCGACATCAATGAAGAAGTTATCCTAGTTGCTTACGACCTAACGCCATCTGAAACGGCACAAATTAACCTAGACTACGTACTTGGTTTTGCTTGTGATATCGGCGGTCGTACATCTCACACTTCAATCATGGCTCGCTCTCTTGAGCTTCCAGCTATCGTTGGTACTAACGACATCACGAAAAAAGTTAAGAATGGCGATATGCTGATTCTTGACGCGATGAACAACAAGATTGTTGTTAACCCATCAGAAGCTGAACTAGAAGAAGCGAAAGCGGTTAAAGCGGCATTCCTAGCTGAAAAAGAAGAGCTAGCGAAACTGAAAGACCTGCACGCAGAAACGACTGACGGTCACCGTGTAGAAGTTTGCGGTAACATCGGTACAGTGAAAGACTGTGACGGTATCCTCCGTAACGGCGGTGAAGGTGTTGGTCTGTACCGTACTGAATTCCTATTTATGGACCGTACTGCACTTCCAACTGAAGAAGAACAGTACCAAGCGTACAAAGAAGTTGCGGAAGCAATGAACGGTCAAGCTGTGATCATCCGTACTATGGATATCGGCGGCGATAAAGATCTCCCATACATGGATCTTCCAAAAGAGATGAACCCATTCCTAGGCTGGCGTGCTGTACGTATCAGCCTGGATCGTCGTGAAATCCTTCGTGATCAGCTACGTGGCATCCTACGTGCTTCTGCACACGGCAAACTGCGTATTATGTTCCCAATGATCATCTCTGTCGAAGAAATCCGTGAGCTTAAGAAAGCGATCGAAGAGTACAAAGAAGAGCTACGCGCTGAAGGCCACGCGTTCGACGAAAACATCGAAATCGGTGTTATGGTTGAAACTCCTGCTGCTGCTGCGATCGCACACCACTTAGCGAAGGAAGTGTCTTTCTTCTCTATCGGTACAAACGACCTAACCCAGTACACGCTAGCGGTAGACCGTGGTAACGAGATGATCTCTCATCTTTACAACCCACTATCACCAGCAGTACTAACCGTGATCAAGCAAGTTATCGACGCTTCTCACGCAGAAGGTAAATGGACTGGTATGTGTGGTGAACTTGCAGGTGACGAGCGTGCAACGCTTCTACTTCTAGGTATGGGTCTGGACGAGTTCTCAATGAGCGGCATTTCAATCCCTAAAGTGAAGAAAGTAGTTCGTAACTCTAACTTCGCAGAAGTGAAAGCAATGGCGGAAGAAGCCCTTTCTCTACCAACAGCTGCAGAAATCGAAGCAGTGGTAGAAAAGTTTATTGCTGAGAAAGCTCAGTAATCGGTAGTACCAAGTAATTCAATACTTAATGGCCATTAGACGGCGAAAAAAGTCGTCTAATGCGCTATATTGGTATACTATAATTCGACAGAATAAAACCAAACCTTAGGAGCATGACACAATGGGTCTGTTTGACAAACTTAAGAAGCTTGTATCTGATGACAGTGCTGACGCTGGTGCTATCGAAATCATCGCGCCACTTTCTGGTGAGATTGTAAACATCGAAGACGTGCCAGATGTTGTTTTCGCTGAGAAAATCGTTGGTGACGGTATTGCTATCAAGCCAGCAGGCAACAAAATGGTAGCTCCTGTAAACGGTACTATCGGTAAGATCTTCGAAACTAACCACGCGTTCTCTATCGAGTCTGACGACGGTGTTGAGCTTTTCGTTCACTTCGGTATCGACACAGTTGAACTAAAAGGTGAAGGCTTCACGCGTATCGCTGAAGAAGGTCAAACTGTTAAAGCTGGCGACACTGTAATTGAATTCGATCTAGCTCTTCTAGAAGAGAAAGCGAAGTCAACGCTAACTCCAGTTGTTATCTCTAACATGGACGAAATCAAAGAGCTGAACAAGCTTTCTGGTTCTGTGACTGTTGGTGAAACTCCAGTTCTACGTGTAACTAAGTAATTTTTACTTAGCCGAACACGAAAAAACGCTGCCATTGGCAGCGTTTTTTATTACCTGAAGTTTATGCTTTCTTACCAGATTCAACTGAGTAGACCAAGTGCCGAACTCGGCCTTTGTTTTGCCTGAGCCAATAACGCAGTTGTCGCATCTTGGAGCACTTGAGAACGCACCATTTCCGTAGATTCTCTTGCGAAGTCTGTATCTCTTATTCGACTCTTGGATTCCGTAACACTCCGATTCACGGTATTTAAGTTATCCACCGAACCATTTACACGATTCTGAAAGCTGCCAATTTCACTTCGGTGCGAATCAACGTACTTAATTGCTGCATCAATCACCCCAATTGAAAGCTGCGCCTTACCAGCCGTCGACATATCGATGTCATCCATTGTGACTAATTGACCAGTGCTTATATCAAGCTCATCCGCTAAACTGCCTTCTAACTCCACTCCTTCTGGCGTATTCATCGTAGAGGCAAAGAATTGCAGTTCATTGTTTTCCGTTACTGAGGCACTCACTACCGATTGTTGAGCATTGATGTAAGTGGCGACCTGTTCTATGCGATCACCCAATTTGAGCCCAATGGATTCCGTTTGGGTTTGCCCTTTACTGTCTTGGTATTCGACTTTTAGAGTTTGGTTATCTTTAGTGACTCGCCAATCTTTATCAACCGCATCACCAACATAATGCTGCCCTCCCATCTCTGGGATATGGCTACGCATATTACGTAACGTCAAAGAGATTGAATTAGCGTTCGCTCCAATATGGAAACTTTGTGAACCGTAAGATCCATCAAACAGTTTTTTATCCGCAAATGTTGTCGTGATCGCGACACGATCAAGCTCATCCTGCAGCGCTACGACCTCGTATTGGATGCTTTGTCGGTCACTGGTATCGTTACTACCATTTGCCGCTTGAAGCCCTAGAGAGCGTAACCGTTGCAAAATATCACTGCTCTCATGTAACGCGCCTTCCGCGGTTTGCGCGACCGAATAAGCATCGTGCGCATTTCTTAAGGCGACATCAAGCCCTCTCGTTTGCACATGGAGAGTATTGGATATCTGTAAACCTGCCGCATCATCACTCGCCGAGTTAATTCGAAAACCAGAAGTCAGGTTGCGTTGTGATTCGACGTTTTGCGCTGCGGCTTGACTCAAGTGTCTCTGCGCCACCATCGCGGCAACATTGGTATTTAAAGAGACCATCTAATCGATATGAGTGCCTTGTCGAACATCCTGTTGGGACGCATCTAAACGTTATAGCCGATAAGCAAAAAAGCCAGGGATGAGCCTGGCTTTTGTATCTTGTCTTATTGAGGTGATTAACCTAACAGACTTAGCGCTGAGTTTGGCGCTTGTTTCGCTTGCGCAAGGATTGAGCTTGACGCTTGCGATAGAATTTGTGACTTGGTCATTTGAGTCGTTTCTTTCGCGAAGTCAGTATCTTTGATACGGCTCTTCGACGCATTCACGTTCTCGTTGATGTTGTCCAAGTTGCTGATTGCATGGTTGAAACGGTTCTGGAATGCACCCAGCTCTGCGCGGTGGCTGTCTACGTATTTCAGTGCCGCATCGATGATAGCGACAGATTCTTGTGCGCCACCAACTGAGGTTACGTCGATTGTATCTACCGTTACTTTTTTACCTTCGCCTAAACCCAGCTCGCCAGATAGGCCGCCTGAAAACTCGACTTCGCCTTCGACTTTGTTGTTGCCAGCAAAGATTTGCAGTTTACCGTCTTGGTCTACTGAGGCTTTCACTAGGTCAGTTTGACCGTTAATGTAAGTCGCAAGCTCTTCGATATCGTCACCTGCTTTTGCACTGATGTTGATTTCTTGCTCTTGACCGTAGCTGTCCGTTAGGTTGATTTTTAGGTCGTTCTTACCTTCAGCAACGTTCCAGTCTTTACCTTTACCACTTTCAGCTTGGTAGCTCACACCGCCCATCATTTTGTTGTCTGAACGCATGTCTTTTAGCTCAAGCATCACGGCTTCACCGTTATCCGCACCGATTTGGAACGATTTCGCGCCGTGTGTGCCGTTTAGTAGCTTGTTACCACCGAAAGAAGTGGTTTCTGCGATACGGTTTAGTTCGTCATTTAGCGCGGTCACTTCTTCTTGAATCGCCACACGCTCTGATTTCGAGTTTGAGCCGTTTGCTGATTGTAGAGACAAGTCACGCATACGTTGAAGAATGTTAGTGGTCTCGTTCATTGCACCTTCAGCGGTTTGTGCAATTGAGATACCGTCGTTCGCGTTGCGAACCGCCACATCCAAACCACGGCTTTGTACGTTCAAACGGTTCGAGATTTGTAGACCCGCAGCGTCATCTTTTGCGCTGTTGATTTTGAAACCCGAAGACAAACGCTCCATAGAAGTTTGTTGAGCTGAGTTTGCGTTGTTTAGGTAACGCTGAGCGGTCATCGCTGATACGTTAGTGTTTACATTCACTGCCATGGTGATTTCTCCAATTGATTTTCCGGTATAGCGGTTTCCGACGTCTCGGAAAACCAAGTAGTTCTCTCAAAGTTACCCCTATTAACGACACCAAATTCAGAAGCTTTAGAAAAAAATTTAAAAAAATAACATTGCGAGATTTAGCTAATAAAATTGAAGAAAAGTAAGAAAAAGTGCTCAAGTTTCCACAAATCGAGCCGAGAGGGCCAAATTGTATAGAAAACCAGCAAAAGGAAACAATTAAAGGTAAGTTCGCAGACGATAGACGTGAGAATTAGAAAAGAAAAAGCCCCTTTTCCTTTGAGAGAACTGGGGCTAGGTTGGTCGCCAGAGCCTATGTGGAGATCAAGAGAAATGAACACATTTCCGGCATACCGAGTGCAACTTTACATTGAAAATGATTGGCAGGTGAGAGATGAGAGAGCCGCTCATTCTATTATAAAGTTGCTTGCCAAAAGCCTGCATTTCCATCCACGTCTGAATGTATTGAGTACAGGCTAAGTAAACTACTGCAATAGTGACATTGCAGAGTTTGGCAACTGTTTCGCTTGAGCAAGAATTGATGTACCTGCTTGTTGCAAAATTTGTGCTTTGGTCATTTGCGTGGTTTCTTTCGCAAAGTCCGTGTCTTTAATTCGGCTGTTTGACGCGTCAACGTTTTCTTGGATGTTTGCCAAGTTGTTGATGCTGTGACTCAGACGGTTTTGCTTCGCACCCAAGTCCGCACGTTGTGAATCCACGTATTTCAGTGCCGAATCCAGCACAGAGATAGCGTTTTGAGAACCTTGTACGGTTGTCATATCAATATCTTGTACTGATGTTCTAAGAGGTTCATCGCTCAAACCAAGCTCAGACGCCAATCCACCCGAAATTGAAATTTCACCCTGAACGTTTGGATGTGCAACAAAAACTTGTAACTTGCCATCTTCACTTACAGACGCGTTGATCATATCAGACTGACCATTAATGTACGTTGCAAGCTCTTCGATGTCGTCACCTGCTTTTGCATTAATGTTGATTTCTAGATCATCGACATTGCCGTCTTCGTCTTCACCCATACCTGGCAAAGTGATTTTTAGATCCGATTTAGCTGGGTCAACGCCCCAATCTTTATCTTTACCGTTTTCCGATAAGAAGGTCACACCGCCCATGCGAGTATCGTCCGCACGAATGCTGGTTAGCCCCATAATCATTGCTTCACCTGAGCTCGCACCAATCTGGAATGCCGCTTCACCGAATGAGCCGTTCAATAGACGACGGCCACCGAATGACGTGGTTTCTGCGATACGGTTTAGCTCGTCAATCAATGCCATTGACTCTTCGTTGATCGCCTGACGCTCAGCCGGAGAGTTAGTACCGTTCGATGATTGAATAGCAAGGTCACGCATACGTTGCATGACAGATGTTGCCTCATTCATCGCACCTTCAGCGGTTTGTGCAATCGAGATACCATCGTTCGCGTTACGCATTGCGACATCTAGACCACGAGACTGTGCAGTTAAGCGGTTAGAGATCTGTAGACCTGCCGCATCATCTTTTGCACTGTTAATCTTATGTCCTGAAGATAAGCGCTCCATCGACGTATTTAATTCGTCAGTCGCTTTGTTTAGGTAACGCTGCGCGGTCATCGCGGAGACGTTAGTACTAACTGTTACAGCCATTTTGCTCTCCTTTTGAGTTCGCAAGCTTTTGCGAAGCGGCCAGCTTTACTCTCATTTGGATAAGCACTGACCGTAAAAATTACTTGCTAAATCTGCCTTAAACGCAGGGTTTAGAATCTCTAAATCTGTTCTGATATTTTCAATACAATTTGTGTGCCAACTTATAAAATTTATTTCACCGCTTTTAAAAGAAGCACATAAACAATAAGTTAGCGTTATCACTAAACCATTTCCGGATAATGAGGCTCATCTTGCTTCATAGATATTGACCGCTACTTTGTTGCCGCCCGACTTGCCTCTCGCGTCATTGCCGCTTTGGATAAAATCGTGCCGCATAGCATGACTCTTAATTTACGTCGATTTATCGCACTTAAGGCTTTGCACATAAGGCATCAAAAATCAGACAGTGTGTCTTAAGTCAGACTAAATATAGTTAAACAGAGTTAGATCTTTGGTCTTACCGAATGCTTGTTGCGATGCCTGTAACGCTCGCGAGTTTTCACTGAACTCGATAACGGCTTTAGAGTAATCCAAATCCTCAAAGTTGCTCTTCGCTTTCGCCAGAGACAAATTAAAGTCTTCGTGGTTTTGCTCTTGGATATCGAGCGTGCTCAATCGAGCGCCAGCATCAGTACGCGCTTTATTCAAATGGATAAAAGCAGCGTGAAATTCTTCTGTCATTTGGTGCAATTTGGCGGTCGCCGACGTATCCGACACCGATTTATCTGACCACGCCATTGCATCCTTGAAGGTATCGAAAATGCTGAACTCTGCCCGCTTTTCGATCTCGATGCTATCGCCAGGCGTAATTTGACCTTTTACGTGCACTTTCAGGCCTTTGTACTCAATGCCTTTTTCTGGAGAAAACTCATCGGCATCCACGACTTTACCGTTACGCTCTAGTTGGTAACCAAATTTGCCGTTGTTCATATCGACAAATGTCACGCGATACGCCGCATCATCCTTCGTATCAACGTTAGTGGCTCTGTTTAATAGCAACTCAGAACCGTTTTGTAGATCGTAATTCGGCTGATAATCGCCAAATGGGTTTGGTATCTCCATAAACAGCTTGCTGCCAGGATCGTTCATTGGCATCTCAAGCATGCTGGAGACTTTCATTTTGCGCTGGTAATCGTCTCCAGCGTACTGAACACTACCGTCTTTATCGCGATAGAATGGTTGGCTTTTTGGCTTAGTGCCAGCAAACACGTAGTTACCAGATTCATCTTGCGAGTTCACTAAGTTAAGGAAGTTGTTCGCAATCTCTTCTAGCTCACGCTTCTTTGCTTGTCGGTCTTCCGCAGAAAACGCACCGTTAATCATCTCCATCGTTAAGCGCTTCGACTCGTCGGCAAAGTTCTCTGCATTGGCAATATTAACTTCGTGGTTTTCTAGACGATTACGCACCAACACTATCGAGCTAAGATATTGTTGTAGCTGTTCTTGTTGCTGACTAATATTTTGAATGTAATGCGACGCAAGGGGATCGTCGCTAGGTTTCAGTAACTTTTTCCCTGAAGCAAGTTGCTCTTGGTTATGGTGAACCTTATTCTCTTGACGACGCAAATCATTTTGTACGGACTGATAGTTATGGAAACTAGAAATTCGGGTTAGCACTTATCTCTTCTCCTTACCTCAGTTGTAAAATGGTATTGAAGGTGTCATTCGCCGCTTGCATCACACGTGATGAAGCCATGTACGCTTGTTGAAACTTCATCATGTTGGCCGCTTCTTCATCGAGGTTAACGCCAGAGATAGAAGCAACGCGCTCTTGTGCCGCCTCATGCTCTAAGCGAGCGACAGAAGCTAATCGGTTTGCTGTAGAAGATTTCAATCCGACTTCGGTATTGAGGTTGTGATAAACATCAATCAAAGTACTGGATTTTCCGTCCATCATCTTATCTGTTTGGATCTTCTGCATTTTTCTCAAGTTGCCATTACCACCTTCCGAAGGCACCAAGTTAGCGGTGAACTTGTCATTCATCAGCGCACCTTCGCTCAGCTCAAATACAGTCGCATCGCCGTTTTTATACAGCGGATGACTTTTCGGCACTGAGATTTCAATCATCGGGTTATCTTTGTCTAGCGGGTATGAGTATTTGTCCGATAGCAAATTGCCTTTGTTGTCCGTGATCTTTAACCATGGCTTATCATGTTTCTCGTCGGCTGGTTGTACGGTGACCTCAAACTCTTTGACATCCCCCGCCTCACGAATTTTGAACTTGGCGTTACCTTGAGCAAAAGTGGTTGAAGCTTCATAACTTTGCGCTGCAATGGCTTTTGCATCATTGGTTTCCATCTTTATGATGGCTGCGCCACTTCGTGTTGGGCGCAATAATACGCGCTCACCAGCGGCAAGACCTTCACCGATTTGCACTTTCATACCATCCAGAACAAACGAAGAATCTGATTGATCAATGTTCAACGACATTTGCTCACCTTTCGGTGTTGTCACGCTATACTGGTCGCCATCATAACGTAGCGAATATTCACCACCTTTGATCGCTGAAATATCATCAATGTAAACCGCAACATCTGCTTGAGAGTCAGGCGCAGCAAAAACTCGAGATTTTGCCACCAGCTCAGAGTTCACGTCGGTAAATACGTCTTTACCTATCTTACCGTTAAGATCCAGACCTTGAGATTGCAGCTGATTAATTTTGTAGGAAAAGCCCGTCGCTAAACGGCCCATTTCATCTTGCAGTTGTGGAATGTGTTTGTCGCGCATTTCAAGCAAGGCACCGATTTTGCCATCCATGTCGTCAGACTTGATCGCTTTAATGCCATCCCCTTCCACCATTGCTAAGCGTCTTTGGTGAACATCAGGATAGCCGTCAATCATTTTGAGCTGGCTTGCTTCCGTGCCAGAAACTAGCGTGTGCCCATTGCCGATGTGAACATTAAATCCTTCCGCATTTTTGCGTGGGGTTACGGTTACTTTGGTGTACTCAGATAGCTCAGTAACCAGCTTTTCATGCTGGTCCATCAAATCATTGTGTGGACCGGGTGTGCGCATCATTAACCGATGCACATCGCGGATTTCCAAGGCAAGTTGGTTCACGCGTTCAATGCCCATATCCAATTTTTTATTGGTGACGTCAGATTGCAACCGTACGGTTTCATGGAAGTCATTTAATGTATCAGAGAAGATTTTCGCCTTTTCCAATACCACTTTTCGTGCCCCCAAATCGTTCGGGGTATCTGCCATGGTTTTGACCGCATCGAACCACTCGTTCAAGTTCTCTGGGATTTTCTTCGATGCAACTGAGCTCAACATGCTAGAGAGCATATCAAGATTGTCTTGGGTATCCGTTTTGTTGGCATTGTTGGTTGACGACAAGTTCAGTTCATTCACGGCAAACTGATCCCACGAGCGGCGAACATTTTCCACATGCACACCCATGCCGTAGGTAGAACCACCAAACATGCGCGGATCATTCGTACCTTGGATAACAGACTGGCGGCTATAACCCTCTGTATTAACATTAGAAATGTTATGACCAGTGGTGTTTAATTGTCTCTGAGCAGTAAGCACACTTTGAGTACCTACATTCAGAAGATCTGACGCCATACATGCCCCCAAAAACGAAATAAAATCGGCAAAACCGATCACCTAGACACATCAAAGCAAAAGGTGTGCCAAATAAAAGAGAGGTGTGAATGTTCAGAAAAAGTAAAGGCTTGCACTGTGGCAAGCCTTCGAAAACAACATGAACTGGCGAAGAGTAAATTACATACTTTCGATTTTCTGCTTCACCTGCAGGACTTTGTCTGCGTAATTCGGATCGGTCGCGTAACCCGCGCTGTGGATGCCGCGAATAAATGACTCTGAATTCCCTCGCTGTTGCAATGCTGTCTCGTAACGTGGGTTGTCATTTAAAAAGCGCACAAAATCATTAAAGCTGTCTTCGTAATTTGAGTAGGCGCGAAACGCTGCCGTCTCTTTCACTGGCGTATTATCGTGGAACTCTAGCGTTTGAGTCGTCACTTTGTCACCCTGCCAGCTTCGATCTGCTTTGATGTTAAATAAGTTGTTGCTGCTGCCACGCGCGTTCTTCACGACCTTTTGTCCCCACCCGGTTTCCAAAGCCGCTTGCGCAAGTAGCAGAGATGGCTCGACACCTAGGGCTTTCGCGGCTTTCTCCGCGTATGGCTTCATCGAGTTAACAAAAGATTCTGGCGAATCGAATCGAGTTGGTTCATTGCTTGGTCGAGATAGCTGACCAGATTCAATCAAGCGCTGTTCAATCTCACGCGCTTTTTTCGGGTCAACACGACGATATTCCACGGCATTATTTGCCGCATCACGCATTGCAGTTTCACTCTTGTCGTTACCTTGCCCAGCCGTTAATTGCTTAACAATCATATCGGCCAAGCCCATTGAACCAGACGAACTGAGCTCGCTCGCCATCTGCTCATCCAGCATTTGTCGATAGAACTTCTCGTTCTGGCTGTTCATCATGTTGGACTCAAAGCCCTCATTGGCTTCTCGCATGGATTTCAACATCATGGAGGTGAAAATAGATTCGAACTGACGAGCCGCTGCACGCAGTGCTTCTTGCTCGCCATCTTTACCTTCCTTCACTGCTTTTTGACGCAGGGTATCCAGCGAACTGATGTCATGAATAAAACCAATGTCGTTAGGATTGTTCATTATACCTACCTCCTAACCATTAAATGATGATCAACTGGCCTTCAATGGCGCCAGCTTGTTTCAATGCTTGCAAGATAGCCATCAAATCCGACGGCGCTGCGCCGACTTGGTTAACAGCACGGACCAAATCATCCAACGTTAAGCCTGGCTCGAACTTAAACATCTTGCCCTGCTCTTCGCTGACTTCGATATCCGAGTCTGGCACGACAACGGTTTGCCCACCAGAAAAGCCGTTAGGTTGGCTAACATTCAGGTTTTCTTTGATTGCGACCGTCATTCCGCCATGAGTTACCGCAGCAGGTTTAAGGCGAACATGTTTACCAACTACGATGGTACCGGTACGAGAGTTAACGATGATTTTGGCTGCGCCATCTGCAGGGTCGAACTCTAGGTTTTCAATTGCCGATAAGAACGCCACACGCTGGCTGACATCACGAGGGGCACGTACACGTACCGACGTCGCGTCTACCGCGCTCGCCATTTGTGGGCCAAGGAAGTTGTTTACCGCATCCGCCATACGTTGAGCCGTTGTGAAGTCTGACTCAAGCAAGTTGAACGTGATGTAATCGCCACGACCAAATGGGTTTGGAATTTCTCGCTCTACTGTCGCACCACTAGAGATAAGACCAACGGTTGGATTGTTACCTACGATTTTTGAACCGTCAGCACCTTCAGCGCTGAAGCCGCTCACCACTAAGTTACCTTGAGCAACCGCGTAAACTTGACCATCGAGACCTTTGAGGAACGTTTGCAGTAGCGTACCACCACGCAAACTTTTGGCACTTCCGATGGAAGAAACTGTCACGTCTACTTGCTGACCTGGTTTAGAGAAAGGCGGCAACTCTGCCGTTACCATGACTGCAGCAACGTTTTTAATTTTTGGCTTTGTGCCCGGCGGCATCTGAATGCCGAAGTTTTGCAGCATAGCGGCGAAACTTTGCTCCGTAAACGGGTTCGCTTCGCCTGTGCCAGGTAAGCCTGAAACCAAACCATAACCCACGAGTTGGTTGCTTCGTACACCTGCCACTTGCGCGACGTCTTTGATACGTGCAGCTTGGGCAGCGGTAGAAAACAGAGCAACGCTCATCAGTATTAAAAGGAGTTTTTTCATGCTTACTTATCTCTTGCAGTCAAATTGCCGTCAGCACGGCGTGTTATAGCGCTACATTAAAGAATCGTGCCAAGAAACCCGGCTCTTGCATATCTTGTTGTACACCGGTGCCAGAGTACTGAATTCTTGCGTTAGAAACACGGTTTGATGCAATAGTATTATCGAAACTAATGTCATCCGGACGAATAGTGCCACTTAAACGTATGTACTCATCACCCGTATTAAGCGTCATCCATTTTTCTCCACGGATAACGAGGTTGCCATTTGCCAGAACTTCAATCACCTCAACAGTAATGTAACCACTGATGCTGTTACTCTGCTTAGCAGAAGAGTCACCCGCAAATGAGTTTGAGTTATTTAAGTCATAAGAGAAATTGTATTTGCCACCAATTTGCAGCTCTTCTCCGCCCACTTGAAGCGGGTCCATTTGCGCTTCATTGGTTTTCGATAAATCGGCATTGGCGCTTTTCGTGGCGCTGGTAGTCTCATCCAGTGTCACGGTAATAATGTCGCCAATACCACGTGGCTTGGAATCGTCGTAAAGATCGGTAATGTGCTCGGCGCTAAACAGTGAACCTGTTGCAGCAGCATAATGCTCAGGTTTCTTTTTCGGATGAATCGGAGCCCATGCAGGATCACCCGCAACCGGATCGCTTCTGCCACGCAGTGTATCCACGATACCGCTGCTCTCTTCTTTCGATTTATCGCCTTCTACTGCGTCGACCACAGTGGTTGCTTGCGTCACTTCATCCGTTTCAATCGGCTCTAACATGGCACAACCCGACATCGTGGCAATCAAAGCAAGTAGACAAATACGTTTCATCGTGAGCTCCTCAATTCTTGCTCTTAACCGTTATAACTGCTGGTTAACAAAGCTCATCATCTTATCGACTGACGAGATCACTTTTGAGTTCATTTCGTAAACGCGCTGGGCTTCGATCATGTTGACCAACTCTTCCGTTACATTCACGTTAGACGCTTCCAACATGGATTGACGGATTTCACCCAAACCGTCCAAACCAGGAACACCTTCTTGTGGATCGCCACTAGCACCCGTTGGTAAGTAAAGGTTCTGGCCAATTGGCTCTAGGCCACCTGGGTTAACAAAGTCTGTAATGGTTAGCTGACCAACGACTTGGTTGTCTTGCTGACCACGGACGCGAACCGATACTTCACCATCCGTACCGACAGTGATAGAAATCGCATCTTCTGGAATCACAATTTCAGGTTCTACAGGGTAGCCAGAACCCGACGTGACTAACGTGCCTTCACCATTTAACGTGAACTGACCGTTACGGGTGTAACCGATGTTGCCATCCGGCAACGTCACTTGGAAGAAGCCGTCGCCTTCAACCATCATGTCCAGTGCGTTGGTCGTTGTCTGCGCATTACCATGCGTGTGCACTTTTTGCGTCGCAACCACTTTAGAACCCGCACCTAGCATCAAGCCACTCGGAAGCTCAGTGTTCTGAGATGATTGGCCGCCAGGCTGGTTGATGTTCTGATAGAACAAATCTTCGAATACCGCACGGCTCTTTTTGTAGCCGACAGTAGAGGCATTCGCCAAGTTGTTCGAAATCGTGGCAATGTTGGTTTGTTGGGCGTCTAGACCTGTTTTACTTACCCATAGTGCTGGATGCATAGTGAACCTCTAACTCTGTTAACTCATACGAAGCAGTGAATCTGAAGATTTATCCATTTCTTCAGCTGTGCTCATCATCTTGACTTGCATTTCAAACTGACGTTGTAAGTCAATCAATGCGGTCATTTCACCTACGGCATTCACGTTACTGCCTTCAATCGCTCCTGTCTGGAGGCTAACAGTAGCGTCTGCTTCGTAAGGTTGGTTTGGAGTTTTATGGCGAAATAAGCCATTGGTGTCTTTAAATAAGCTTTGATCATTAGGCTTAACAAGCTTGATGCGATCAACCGCTTGGAATTCTTCCGCCGGGGCACCTTGAGGAAGCACAGAGATGGTGCCATCCCGACCGATTTCAATTTTGGAGAGAGGAATAGGCAAAGTAATCGGCGCATCGTTTTCACCCAGCACCAAATGGCCACTTGCGTTAGTAAGCATGCCATTTTGATCGACTTTTAGGTTACCGTTACGGGTCAACCCTTCTTTACCCGTGTGATCGAGTACCGATATCCAGCCGCTGCCTTCAATCGTCACATCCAGATCACGCCCTGTTGTAATCACGCTACCTTGAGCAAAGTTATGCCCTGGACGCTCTGTCATGCTGAAAACACGTGAAGGATGGCCTTCACCATAAGCCTGCATTGAGCGAGCCTGCGCTAAATCCGCACGAAACCCTGTCGTGCTTACGTTAGCCAAGTTATTAGCACGCAATTGTAGTGCCTGCATATTTTGCTTGGCCCCACTCATTGCGAGAAACAGTGCGCGATCCATAAATTACTCCAAAAACTTCTCTGTACACGGAGTAAAAGCAATAGTTATGCCAACATAAAATGAGCTTATTTATCAAATATTTAAATAAGAAACAAAAAATTAAGAGGGGTTTCAGTGGCAGAAAACTGCAACAAGGGGCAAGGTTTTGATCCACATGGCGGCAACGGCGGCAAATCAGAGATCAAAGCATGCTTAACCTGAACTGAGGTATTTTCAGGCTAAGCATCAGATGAATGTCATGATGTTATCAAGCCAAGCGGCGAAAGCTCGCCTAACTTGATGATGCAGATTATCGGATCTGCAGGATATTTTGTTGTAGCTGGTTGTGCACTTCTAGCGAACGTGAGTTTGCTTGGAAGTTACGCTGAGCAGAAATCAGGTCCACCAGCTCCTGCGTCATATCAATGTTTGACTGTTCCAGCATACCGTTGTTGATGGTGCCAAAAGAGCCTTTGTTAGATTCACCCCAAATCTTGTCACCAGAGAACTGAGTTGAATCCCATTGCGTACCGCCCTTCTTATCTAGACCTTGCTCGTTTGGAACACGTACTAGCGCGACACGACCCAATGTGACGTTTTCACCGTTTGAGTAAGTCCCCATTACGCTGCCGTTTTCATCGAAGTCAACTTTGGTTAGGAAACCCGTTGTTGCACCGTCTTCATCGAACTTAGTCAGTTCGAACGGAGCAGCAAACTGTGTTGCCGAGCCTAAACCGAAGTTAAGCGTCTGCGCAGGATCGGCACCATTCATATCGACTGGTGTCGTGTTCGTCGCCGGATCGCCTAATGCCACAGACGTAATTGGCTGACCATTGTTCAAGCTCGCCAACGTACCATCGTTGTTGAACTTCATGGTATGACCCACATGGCCTGTTGGCGTTTGTGCATCACCTGCCGCAACATTTAAAGGCTTTTCGCCTTCTTTATCTGTCACGGTGTAGTAAGTGTTCCAAGTGTTTGGCTGAGTCTGATCTTTCAAGTAGTACGTCGTTAGCTTGTAAGACTGACCCATCGAGTCATAAATAGTCGAAGAAGTTGAACGGTTGTATGTATCTGGGTCTGAAAAATCAAACTGAGTCGGATCTTTCAAATCGCCGTTTGCTGGCAAGTTCACGCCCACTTCAATGTTTGCTGTTTGCTTTGGCTTACCAAATTCAGCAGGAATATTGATAGGTTGTGGCTCGTATGAAGAAACCTCACCAGAGCTTGGATCCACTTGGTAACCTAATAAGAACTCATCGTTCGCGGTCACCATGTAGTTTTCTTTATTTAAATGGAATGCACCATTACGTGTCAGTTCATTCTGTTGTGGAGTCAAACGCTCCTTCGCCACGGCGAAGAAACCTGTACCCGAAACACGCAGATCCATTGGGTTGTTGGTGTAAATGCTTGAGCCTTCATGGAACTGCTGCGCCACTTGGCTTGCTTGCGCACCACCACCCGGCGTGGTTTTTGCGTTAGTAAATAAAGAGTTAGAGTAAACATCAGCAAACTCAGCACGGGACTCTTTAAAGCCGTACGTGTTGGCGTTCGCAATGTTGTTACTGGTGGTGTTCAAATCCAGTTGGGCGGCGGACAAACCGCTTAAAGATACATATGACATTCCAAAATCTCCTAATCTAGCGAGCTATGACTACGCTTTGCCAACTTCCAATACTTCTGCAAGTCGAACTGGCGATTCAAAACCAGCCAGATTGAGTAATACGTTTCCGTCACCTTTGCCGAGCAATACGCTATTTACGTTGGCATATGTCGATACTGGGAACTCTTGCGACTCCCCTTCAACCAAGCCAGACGCTTTCACTTTGTATTTGCCAGCAGGTAGTGGATTTCCGCTTTCATCTTTACCGTCCCAAAGCACACGCGTGTCGCCGGCTGGTTTCGCCCCTACCTCAAAAGTACGAACCAGTTGGCCAGCTTCATCCTCTACACGAACAAACAGATTATCGATAGATTGTGAAAGCTTAACCATTGCCGCCATTGGCGCGTCGTCCTGCTTCACACCTGCCGCTCCTGGGACCAATACGTCACGTCCTACCAAAGAGGAAGCTTGTAACGCTTGGTTTGATGTCATTGACGAGTTCAAACTCTCAAACTGAGTGTTCATCTTGCCAATGCCATCAACGGTCGCAAATGAAGCCATTTGCGCAATCATCTGGTCATTACTTACCGGCTTAAAAGGGTCCTGTTGAGACAATTGCTTCGTGAGCAATGATAAGAAGTCTTCCTGTTTTAGGTCCTGCTTACCCGTGCTCTCTTCCGTCTTCTTGTTACTCTCTTGTAGACTTTTAAGCTGGTCGATATAGGACAAGCCGCTTTGACCAACGTTGTTAATTCCGGCCATACGCTACCTCCTTATCCTTATTGACCCATCTGCAGCGTACGCAGCAGCATTTGTTTACTAGAATCCGCTACTTGCACATTGGTTTGGTATGCGCGAGAAGCTGAAATCATGTTCGCCATTTCTTCCATTACATTCACGTTCGGCTTGTAGATGTAGCCTTCTTCGTTTGCAAGGGGATGGTCTGGGTTGTACTCCGCACTCAGCGGTTTATCGCTTTCTACAATACCCATCACTTTCACTGGCACCGTATCACCGCCACGCATGGCGTTACTTAACTCAGCACCAAACACAGCATGGCGCGCTTTATAAGTGTCTTTCGCAGAGCTGCTGACACTGTCGGCGTTCGCCAAGTTGCTTGAGGTAGTGTTCAGACGAACGGATTCAGCGCTCATTGCGGAACCTGTCACATTGAAAACGTTAAATAAGCTCATCTAAATTATTCCCCTTTGATTGCTTTGGTTAAGTTCTTGAATTTGCTGCCTAGAAAGTCGAGTGATGCTTGGTGTCTGATTTGGTTTTGCATAAACAAGTTACGCTCTAAATCCAAATCTACCGTGTTGCCATCACCCGTATCAGGCTGCGTAGGAAGACGATATAGCTTGTCCCCGACCAACGTTGTAGTGGCAGGAATATGCCGACCATCCGTACGACTAAGACCAATGCTTGCCCCAGATGTTGCCGCTTGCAATTCCTTCGCAAAGTCTAAACCTCTTGCTTTGTAACCAGGCGTGTTGGCTTGTGCAATGTTGGTGGAAATCACCTCAGCATTGCGCTCACGTACGCCCACCGTGTGCTGGTGGATGCCTAGTGCATTGTCAAAAGATATAGCCATGTTTGCCTCTACAATTAAGAACTGACCGTGATTGATAACCAAAAAGCAACTATCATGCCAAAAATATAAATCGCTCTATCTACTTAATAGCTATCACCCATTGGAATAGCAATAAGTGAGCCAAAGTGACTGGAATGTCATGTCGTTTCACTTTGTTCACTTAATAAAGATACACCGTGATGAGGGAACAAAGCAAAATCGCGCTTCAATTTAGCAAGTGAAAACGTGGAAACACTCGAAGGCAGGAAACCAGCAAACAAAAAAAGCCTGACACGAGGTCAGGCTTTTTATCAATGAAGAGATACCGCTATTTAAGCTTGTAAATGATACCCGGATTACAGCGCACCATTTCAAATTTATCAGTCAGACCAGTTAGCGACTCTGATGCCCCTAACAGCAGATAACCACCTGGGTTTAAGCTGCTCGCCATTTGGTTAAGCACTTTTGATTTCATTTCCGGTGAGAAGTAAATCAGCACGTTGCGACAAAAAATAATGTCGAACTTACCCATCAGTGCATAACTGTCCATCAAGTTTTGTGGACGAAAGTTCACCAAACGTTTGACGTTGTCTTTGACTTTCATACGGCCACCGTCCGCATTCTCAAAGAAGGTGCGGCGACGTTCTGGTGAAAGTCCGCGCCCTAGAGCCAAATTGTCATACACACCTGCACGACACATCTCGAGCATACTTGCTGAAATGTCTGTTGCTGTAATAGACACGTTTGGTAACAAACCCGGCTTGCGCTGTTGCGTTTCCAGAATCGTCATTGCAATAGAATACGGCTCTTGGCCCGATGAACTGGCTGCAGACCAGATCTTGATTGGGCGCTTGCTTGCCGCTACTTCTGGCAATAATTTGTCAGCTAAAACTGTGAACGGATAAGTATCTCGAAACCACAAGGTTTCGTTAGTCGTCATCGCGTCCACAGCGGCCACTCGTAATTCACGATTACGCCCTGTAACAACATCACGTAGCAAATCTGATAACGATGCTAGCTTAAACTTCGTCACTAAAGGACTCAGTCGGCTACGCACAAGGTATTGCTTGCTATCACCTAACACGATGCCACATTGCGATTCTAGAAAACGGCTAAAGTCACGATACTCTTGATCACTGATTGTAATAGCAGTCATTAATGTCTCTTTTATTGTGTTAATGCAGATTTAACCGCGTTACCCAATTCATCTGGGTTAAATTTCGCAATGAAGGTATTGGCACCTACACGCTCAACCATAGCCTGGTTGAATACACCACTTAATGAAGAATGGAGGATAACATAAAGGTCTTTCAAATCGGCATGTCTGCGAATTTCAGCCGTTAAGGTATAGCCGTCCATTTCTGGCATTTCAATATCGGAAATAACCAACGAAATTTGATCGTAGATATTGCCTTCTTGAGCCATTTCAATCAACTTATTGTACGCTTCTTTGCCATCTTTGACAGATACGACCTCGAAACCGATTGATGTAATCGCACGCTCTACCTGTTTACGCGCGACAGTCGAGTCATCGGCAATCAATATACGGCGTACAATAGGCTTTTCTTGTTCTGCTTGCGCGATTTCTTCACCGATAGCGGAATCCATCGTTTCATCAACCGGCGCAATCTCCGCCAGGATTTTTTCAACGTCAAGGATTTCAACCAGCTCGTTGTCGATGTTCGTCACTGCGGTCAAGTAGTGCGCTTTACCCGCACCGTCTGGCGGCGGCAAAATCGCTTCCCAATGCATATTGATAATACGCTCAACCGATGATACCAAAAATGCTTGGATCGTACGGTTAAATTCTGCGATAACAACAAAACATTTATCCAGATCAGTGGTTGGGCGGCCACCAATTGCCAGGCTCAAATCAATAACGGACACGGTATGGCCGCGGATATGAGCGATACCTTTTACCAGCGGGTGTAGATTTGGCATTGAAGTCAGCTTAGGGCACTGCAGTACTTCTTTCACTTTGAATACGTTAATGCCGTAGCGCTGTCGGCCCATCAGTCGAAAGGTCAATAATTCCAATCGGTTCTGACCGACGAGTTGCGTACGCTGATTCACCGAGTCAAGAATCCCCGTCATATGCTCATCTCCATCTCAAACTTTTTGTTTTTAAATGATACTCTACCACTGGCAAGCACGATACCAGGGAGACAGTATGGCGTATTTCACTTTCACTTCGACACCATTGACTATGACAATATGTAGAGCGCTAATTACAAAGTACGCTAAGTCTATCGGCATTTTGCTCAGTATGTTTAGCTTTTTTGTTCATTCAGCTTCAGATAATCAGATCGAGCAAATAAAAACGGCAGCAGAACAACATATTCTTGCTACAGTTGATCAGCCTGATGGTGGCGAGCTATCTGTTAATGCGGCAGATATCGACTCGAGAATAAAAGCAACGGATTGCCCAGTGCCCCTAGATACGTCAGCTTCTTCCACCAGCAGTACTCGAAGCAACATCAATGTTCTAGTGGAATGCCCACCGGATGACTGGAAAGTCTATGTGCCTGTACGGATCTCTGTATCGGTGCCAATGATCGTCGCAACACGAACGCTAGGGAGAGGAGAAATCGTCAGCGCATCGGATGTCACCACTTCTATGATCGAGCTGCAGCGCTTTCGCAAAGATGGCTTTTCTAACTACGATCAAGTGGTTGGCGCAAAGCTAAAACGCAACGTTCGCTTAGGTGATGTTGTTGAGCGTAATGATGTCTGTGTCGTTTGCCGGAATGAAAAGGTCACAATTAAAGCGGTGAATTCTGGCATGACAATCACCACACAAGGCACAGCATTGCAAGATGGTGCTGCTGGCGATCAAGTAAGAGTGAAAAATGATAAGTCACAGCGTATAATAGAAGGCATAGTGACTGGCATTGCGGAAATCACTGTTAATTTTTAACACCCACTGGTAGCGTGTTTAAACTGATCAATAAAAATGCAAAAAATGACTAAAGTTATTTTTGCACTGGTCGATAGTCTGGATACCAGTATTACGATACAAGGCAAAGGTTAAACATGGCAGGTATAGATAATATACGTTCAGGGCAAATGATGACGACGACAAGTCGTGCACCTGCGCGTAACGATTCCAATGCTACCAGCACGACTGAATCGAAAAAAGCACCCGCACAACAAGACGCTGTATCACTCAGCCAGCAAAGCAAAGCCGTTAGCAAACTCCAAAAAGATATGGCAGCTTCTCCGGCCTATGACAGCGCCAAAGTGGCGGCAATCAAAGAGGCAATCACAAACGGTTCATACAAAGTCGATCCTGAAAAATTGGCCGACAACATGATTAAGTTTGAAAACGAATTGCAAGGCAAAAGCTAACTGACTTAGGCCAAAGGTAAGTATTTTATGGCAGCATTAGTCGATCTCGTCAATTTCCAACTAGAAAATGCTAAGGCACTTTCTGCTGTTTTGCGTCAAGAAACACAAGCGATAACTGCGCGTGTCTCTACCGAGATTGAGAGTATTGCCAAACAGAAGATGACACTCATTGATCAGCTTAGAACAACTGATCAGCGAATCGCCTCTCACCCGCACGTCAATCAACTTACTGAAGATGAGCACCTAAGTCAGGTTGTTGCTCAAATCCAATCGATCGTCCTCGACTGTCAACAAGTCAACAAAGTAAATGGTGAATCGCTTAGTCGCGCACAGCTGAGTTTTAATAAACTCAATAACATGCTTCAGCGAACTCATGGCAAAGTGGGCATGACCTACAATGCCGGTGGCAAAACCCACACTATTTCGACACTTGGCACCAATATAAAAGCCTAAACGTCACTCCTACCCCACCATCTCTAGAATGTAGATATAAAAAAGCGACTCATTGTTGCCAATCAGCCGCGGGAAAGATTATCTGGTCTTCTGAAGTAATGCGCTTAGGGCATTAGAACAAGGTTTGTTGACGCTTCTCAGGCACCTGTTGAACTTCTCCGTAATCACGTAGCTTATCCATTTTACGAATATCAAGACGCAGCTCAGTCACATAACTGTCTTCAACAAGATAACTACGCACAACTTCTGCACCGCGAATCACACCATCAACCGCGCCTGTAGTGCTCTCAATACCTAAACGCTGGTCTTGCAGTTCTGCACGTCCACTAACACGCATACCATACACTTGTTCTGCCAGTTCACGGTATGCATCAATTTTTGATGCGCGCATTGCTCGTACGCGCTTTTCTTCTACTGTGCGGCCTGTTTGCTCACTGACACTCGCATAACCCACTGCCACTAAGATTTCATCTTGACGCATCTGTTGTAGTGGCTGACACCCCACTAATATCAGTGTGGCAATAATAAATAATAACTTCTTCATGCTTCTATCCTATGGACGCAGAATCACAGTGTACGGCTGACGAATGGTTGGGTCTGAGCGAATCAACACGCCATCTTGCGTACGGATACTGTTTAACGTATCTAAGTCACGACCAATACGGTCAGCCGGAAGGAAACCCTGCGCCGTTGCTACAACCACACGGCTCTGCATACCGACCACACGTGCATTGACCAAAACCCCGCCCTCTTGGCGCAGCATCGTGCCGGTCAGTACATACTGAATTTGTTGCTCTTGCGCCAGATCTTGCCAATCACGGCTTAAAGCAAAATCGCCCTGCTGCGTCACTTGGATAGAGCCCGTAGTTTTGAAATCAACCACTTTAAACCCTCGGCGCTGGAACTGATGGATAAAACCTTCCGAGACCGAGTTACCTAACCAGTTTGTTGCATCCATATTTTGTAGATCAACAAACGAGGTAATCGCAATCGGTGTCCGCGCAGATACCGCCACATTAGAAACCATCAGGTCTTCGGTCATGCTTTCAATGAAAAAGTCCATCGTATGACGTGGACTATCCATAAGCATGAACTGGCTTCCCGAGTACGGTTCTTTACCATTGTAAATCGGTGAGTACGCGCACGATGTCAGAAGCGTCATCATCGATGCGGCGACAAGCCACTTTTTCATGGTTTGATTCTCCAGATAATCTTAGGTGATACCGTTCTTGATTAATTCCTTTCTAAGAAAGTGAATATTGGAACAGTCTTTGCTTTTCTTTGTTTGCCTAACGAAGAAAAATCCACCAAACTTCACTGAAATTGTTAAAGCAATATTTATACCCGAACGGTTGTAATCAATGAAAAAAATATTAAACAGTCTGTTTTTAATCACTTTAGTGATGCTTGTGCCTTTTAAAGTAATGGCATCTTGGTATGAAGTAACAGGCGTTGCCACTATCGTTTCTTCAGAAGAGACCGCAAGGCTCCATGCGTTGGAAGACGCGCTGTTCAAAGCCGTCAATTTTTCGGGCGCAGATATTGGCAGTATTAGCAATTTGATGCCGCTGTTAGAGGAAAGCCGTAACGAGTACCAGTTTACCAACCATGAAGTCCGTTACATTTTGGTCGAGTCTGAGCGTAAACGCCGAGGTAAAGTCGAAGTAAAAATTCGCGTCGATATTTATCCATCGGCAACGGGTTGCCACACCGATCAATACAAAAAGACGATCCTTGTCGGCAATATTGAGGTTGCCTCACCACAACAAGCGGTGATGGGGCAGATTTACCAAGTGGGTGACGATTTTAGCCGCGTGGTGAATCGCCAGCTGGATCAAACCTCTCGCAGCTTTGTGTCTGTGGGTACAACGGACTATTCAATTAGCAGTAACTATCCCGCTCGTACTCAAATGATCGCGCAAGACAACGGCGCACAATACATCATTGGGGGAGTCATTACCGATCTCACTGCGACAGTCGAATCTCAGCTACTGCAAGATGACATCATCAATCGTCAGTTTGCGTTAGAGATGAAAGTATTTGATGGTAAAACTGGCCATGAAGTCTTCAACAAAGCCTACCGTGAAGTGGCGCGTTGGCCATTTGCCAAAACGAGCCAAGTAGATACTCGCAGTGCGCGCTTTTGGGCGTCGACCTATGGCGAGATGATGCTACGCGTTAGTCGCAATATCATGCTGGATCTAGAGTCAGAGCTGTCTTGCAAAATTACGCTGCCAGAGGTCGTTGCTGTCTTCGGCAATACAGTAACGATGGATCTCGGCCGTATGCATGGCGTAAAAGAGGGAGACAAATTGCAGCTTTGGCACACCGCATCATTTATCGACCAAAACGGATTACCAAGAAATAAAGTATCGCAAAGTGAAATTACATTGACGGTATCTCGTATATACGAACACGAAGCCGAGCTGACAATTGATCAGCCAAATTTAGCCTCTAGTGTTCAAATTGGCGACGTAATGAACAAGATCCTATAAAAGCAAACATTAAGTCTTGAGATATGCTCACTTTTGAATATCATAGGCAGCGCATCTTATTTGATTATACCAATGACCGTAGTAAGTCGTTCAAAGTGATGCTGATAAAGACCTAAACAAAGTTGCTAGGTTTGCATTCGGTAAAACGGTTCAATGAACTGCAACTATTGGTATTACGCCCCCATGGCACAGCTGGATAGCGCAGTCCCCTCCTAAGGGACAGGTCGTAGGTTCGAATCCTACTGGGGGCGCCATATCATAGCCTTAGCTCCCACTTGAGCTAAGGCTTTTTTGTATCCACTATTTCGAGCTTCACAGAGCGTTTCCAAGTAACGTGTGAAACAATTTCCTCAGTAATCAATATGATCGCCTCGCTCCTTTACTCGACGAGATAAAACCTTTTACTGTTCCGACCTCTTCCCCTTGAAATCATTTCAACAAGCCCTATTTACAGTTTTGTATTTTATTACTTTAATTATCTATGAGTTTTGCTTACCCTTTTAGCTATTAATAAAATTATTAGTTAGTACTATGTCTAAGAGCAATTTAATAACTAACACTGGACACCGCTTTATTTCTAAAGGCAAGACTGCCTTTAAGATTCATATCCATACCCCCGAGGACACGGTATTGCACCGCTCGGTTGGGTTTGTTCGTATTGGAGAAAAGAAAGGCTTACAAAAAGCCATTAAGCTGAGAAACGAATTAGGCCGGCAAATGTGGGGCAAATTTTGGCGACGTCTTTTGAAGGATCCTTACCTCATGACCAGACTCCCACACAGCGTTGAGCCAAAAATTGTTCACAAGCCTAACCCCACTCTTGAAAACCCAGATAACCGAGATACGTGTTACATCGCTAAGTGGCGAGAGTTCAATGATGACGGTGACTACAAATACAAAACGGTGGTTCGCTCTATTAGTAAATACGGCAAGCTTGCCGCCTACATGCAAACCAAAAAAGCGTTGTTAGAAGCACATAAAGACAACTTGGAAATCCTAACATTCATGGGGCGCTTAAACAGCATTGACCTCAAGTGATGTTTACCGTTTTTAGCTTTTCAGTCCGTTTCAAATAGAAATGAAAAAGCCCCAAAGAGCGAACTCTTTGGGGCTTTCAGCTTTAGTCTTCTACACTACGGTCGGATAGAAGCTTATTGCTGAACTTGGTATTCAAATTCTGGAACAACGATTTCTACGCGACGGTTTTGCTGACGACCTTCACGAGTGTCGTTTGAAGCGATTGGGTTGTTTTCACCTTCGCCACGCGCTTGAATACGTGATGAATCAATGCCTTTTTCAACAAGTGCGTTAGCTACAGATTCAGCGCGTTTCTCAGAAACTTTTAGGTTGTAAGCTGCTGGGCCAGAAGTATCTGTGTAACCTACAACTTCAACGTTCGCTTGTGGGTGCTCGTTTAGGAAAGCAACCAGGTTATCAAGTTTTGCAGCGCTCTCTGGTTTTAGAGTTGTGCTGTTTAGATCAAAGCTACCAGTGCCGATTGTTTGAGTTTCGAATGTTTTCGTTACAACTACTGGCTCTTCTACGACTTCTTCTACAACCACTTCTTCAACAACAACTGGCTCTTCTACGATTACTGGCTCATCGTTGCCACCGAATTTGAAAGAAACACCCAGTGTTGCTGTGTTACCTGTCGCACGAGTTACATCGTTGCTGATATCAGTCAGAGTTTGGTATTCCGCGCGAGCAGTTACGTTTTGGCTTAGGTTGAACTCAAGGCCAGCTGCGCCTAGGTAAGAGTAATCATCTTTGCCATCAAACATTACGTAAGCGCCACCCACTTTACCGTAAAGTGCGATGTCTTCGGTGATTGGTAGGCTGAATTTAGGTGCAAGAGTGATTGCTTCTACATGGCCACCGAAAGAAGTTTGGTTAAAATCACCGATGTTGTCGAAACCTGCTTCTACTGCGAAGTATTTATTCATTTCGTAACCAACAAAAGCGCCAAGAGTAGAGTCGTCTTTGTCACAAGCCTGGCCCGCTACACACGCGTCTTCCATCCATGACTTACCCATCTTACCACCAACGTATACTTCTGCTTGTGCTGCTGAAGCCATAAGTAGAGACGCTGAAATTACCGCTGCTAATTTTTTCATTATTGATTCCTCTAAAGAAGTTCTTTTGTTAGATGCCGAAATGCGCCGTCTGACTGACGTTGTATTTCAATTCTTTTTATTCATTCCTTGAGTGAGATACTTAGTCAGCTTCTTTTTATGCACATGCATTTTTTTTATGGAAGCTACTTACGTACATTTCCTGTTCAGTGATACATATCGCCATCTCGGTATCACTGACGGGGTGAACTATAACGCTAAGAAATCGCGAGAAAAATCCCAATTCTGTCAATTTATTGTCATCAAAAATCTCAACAACATGTGATCTTAAGCAAAAAAATCCCCACACAATCACGACGCAAACGTTTGCTTTATTTTCTGGAACACTACAACTTAAGCAAAGTTTTTTCTTAAAAATGAGACAACAAAAAGGGAACTTTAAGGATCATGGATAAAAATCAGACATATATTTGATATATAACCGTTCACTTTTTATTCTCGACAAAGATATTTGGATTAAAAAATCTTATCCATACCTAGGTTAATTACGGTCCTAAATACCACATCCTTCACCGACATATGAGAAGATTTCTCATTATCTAAGGTTCAGATACAAAAAAGCCGCGGATGTTTACCGCGGCTTTGTGACTATTTATTCAAAAGAACGTTTAGTTCAAAGCAATTATGCGTTTGCTTCACGCTCAGCAATGAACTCAAGCGCCATCTTAATACGAGCAACACAACGCTCTTTGCCAACCAGTTCCATTACTGCATCTACAGAAGGAGACTGACCGCCGCCTGTTACAGCAACACGTAATGGCATACCGATTTTGCCCATGCCGATTTCTAGCTCTTCACAGACTGCAGCGATAACGCCATCTTTGATGTTTGCTGTTGTCCACTCGGTCAGTGCTTCAGCTTTCGCTAGAGCAAGCTCTAGAGGCTCTTTAGCCACACCGCGTAAGTGTTTCTTCGCTGCGCCCGCTTCAAACTCAGAGAAATCTTCGTAGAAGTAACGGATTTGCTCAGCTAGCTCAACCAGCGTGTTGCAACGCTCACCCACTAGCTTGATCACGTCAGTGATAGCAGGACCATTCGTTACGTCTAGTTTTTGTTGATCTAGGTGCCATTGTAGGTGCTCTGCAACGTACGCAGGATCTGAATTTTTGATGTAATGGTTGTTCAACCATTGCAGTTTGTCCGTGTTGAAGGCAGACGCTGACTTAGATACTGCGTTTAGGCTGAATAGGTTGATCATCTCTTCTTGAGAGAAGATTTCTTGGTCGCCATGAGACCAACCTAGGCGCACTAGGTAGTTGTTTAGTGCTGCAGGCAAGTAACCCATATCGCGGTATTGCATGACCGATACTGCACCATGACGCTTAGACAGTTTCGCACCGTCATCACCTAAGATCATTGCACAGTGCGCAAACGTTGGTACTGGCGCACCTAGTGCTTCGTAGATGTTGATTTGACGAGGCGTATTGTTGATGTGGTCTTCACCACGAACAACGTGAGTGATACCCATGTCCCAGTCATCCACTACTACACAGAAGTTGTAAGTAGGTGAACCGTCAGTACGACGAATGATTAGGTCATCCATTTGATCGTTGCGGATTTCGATACGGCCACGAATTTGGTCATCAAATACTACGCTGCCTTCTTTCGGGTTACGGAAACGGATAACACATGGATCGCCATCTTTTGCCGCTTCGTTTGCTGCTTTGATTTTTGGATGGTTAGCATCGTAGCGAGGCATTTCTTTATTTGCTTCTTGCTCTGCACGGATTTCATCTAGCAGCTCTTTAGACGCGTAACATTTGTAAGCTTTGTCTTCAGCAAGAAGCTTATCAACCATTTCGTTGTAACGATCAAAACGTTGAGTTTGGTAGTAAGGACCTTCATCCCACTCCAAGCCTAGCCATTCCATGCCTTCAAGAATTGCATCAACCGCTTCCTGAGAGTTACGCTCAAGGTCTGTATCTTCGATACGTAGAACGAATTCACCACCTTGGTTTTTAGCGTATAGCCAAGAGTAAAGTGCAGTACGCGCACCACCAACGTGTAGATAGCCAGTTGGGCTAGGAGCAAAACGAGTTTTAACCGTCATTTGAGTTCCTTAGGGGTAATGAGCAACGAGAGATCTCTCGTTGTAATGTCAAGGGTAAAAGTGGCGACATTTTACCACCGTAAGTCAATTCTACAATCGGTTTGACACCAGAAATACAAACAGGGCAGCACCAATAAAGGTACTGCCCTCCTATTTACTGTTAAAGTGCAGAACAAAATTACTTCAGGTTACGCATCGCCCATTGCATAAATTCTTGCTGCTCTTCACGGCTTAACTCATTAAACGATGCTTTGATTGTTTTGGTTTCCGCCGGAGAAGACGCAATGCTTGCCTTGGTCGATTCTTTGTTCATTGCATTGTTATAGTCAGCCACTTCTCGCTCGTAATCACGAAAACCTTGCAAACCACCTTTACGAAGTTGAACCATAGAGAATGCCACTTCTTTTCCGTGTTTGTCTTTCAATACCACTTTTGGATCGAGTTCAAAGGCTTTCGCTTCTTCGATGGTACGGAACGCTTTGTAAGTCAGCGATAGCTCGGCGTCTTTTTCTGCTTCAAACTCTAATACCAGTGGCTGCGAATCGAACTTACGGCGCTTGCCATCTTCAAAGACAATTTGTCCAACCGTCACCGCCAACTGATTTTCCCCGTCCTTCAGCTCGATGCTGTTATTTTTGGAAATCCACTCAGGGTACACGAACTCACCGTTGAGAACGCGAGGAACCAGTTCAGCTTGCAGAGTCAGTTGAGCAGCAAAAGCTGGCGCAGAAAGCATTGCGCAAAGTCCGAGAAGTGTCGTTGTTTTTTTCATCGTGGTTTCTCACTTTATACCAATTTAGATAAGCCTCTAAAACTTACAGGCCAGTCATTCCAAAGGCTTATTTGAATCAGTATCAAGACAAAAAGGGCGTTTCCGCCCTTTTAGCTGCTTCTTTATTAGAAGTAGTATTCAACACCCACAGAGAACTCATCGTAGTCTGCAGATTTCCAACGCGCTTCTGTTGGTTTATCCAGTTGATATGCACCGTCGCCAAAGTCTAGAGTACGAGCACGTACGTAAAGCACTGCCGATGGGTCTACGAAATACATAACTTGTGCAGATAGTACATCGTCTGCTGTATCGTTAATTGTCTTACCATCACGCTCTAGATCAAAGTTCGCTGCGTAAGCCAGTTTGTATTGCCAATCACCAGTGGTGTACATGATAGCGGCAGACATTGCGTCTTGCTTCTCACTCACGCCGTTGCTTGCGTCAGCTTCCATGTATTTGTATTGCGCGAAGAAAGAAATACCGTTATCAAACCAGCCTTGAGCACCCACCAAGTATGTGTTGTTTTCCCACGTTTGGCCTTCCATCTTAATGTTACGGTTACCCTCGTATGCGGCATCTAACTGAATTGGACCAATTTTGTAGTGCGCTGCGATACCACCCCAGTAGTCATCACCTTCACCCAGACCCGCTTTGTCACCGGCACCAGCCGCAATATCTAGAGAGAATTTATCCGCATACATTGGCGAGTCCCAACGAATGGTGTTTGATTGACGGTCTTGATACTTAGCACCACCAATTGCACCACCCCAGTCGTAAACGTCACCGAGACCTGGGTTAGATGCAGGCCAGTCAACCAATTCGTACATCGGTGTTAATACACGACCTAAACGAACTTGACCCCAAGATGCACTTTCAAAACCGACGAATGTGTCACGTTCACCAAGACCTGCACCCTCGCCGCCAAAGCTAGGGTCAACGTAACCACCTTCGATTTGCCAAATAAAAGTAGGACCGAAGTTAGCAAATTGTTTTTTACCACGGAAACCGATGCGAGATTCGTTGTTTAGCTGCATGCCACCTAGATCATCGTCCGTTGCTTTGTTGCCAGAATCGTAATCGCGGTACGCGGCCTGCATCGCGATGATCCCGTAAACTTCATAAGAGAATGAATCTTTGGTTAGGAACTCTTTTGCTGCGTCACTGTTTGCACCATCAGCAAATGCAGCACCACTGAACATCATGCCTGTGATTGCCGTAGCAAGTAGGCTTTTCTTTAGGTAAGACATTTTTAACCCCTATATTTTTTAGTTTTTTCCATTTTCAAATTCGCTAACTAGGACATGGCAGGAACTTGAAACAATGTTTGGACGGGGCAAATATGACAAACTTTTTTCGCACTAAAAAACTTTCCCTACAGCAATCTGAGCGACTTCAAAATGAGAAGATCAAAAATAATATAATCAATTAAAAATCAAAAACTTAAATTTAAATATAAAAAATCAAAAACGTTAAAAGCACTTTTTGACACTGAACTGACATTGAGAGCATCTCAAAAGCGTGAGCGACTTCATTCATCTTTTAGGTGTTTTAACGGAACTTTATATTCAGAGAGAAAAAACCTTGAGATCACTCGCAAGTAAAATGGCAGTGAACTTTTGTGATTCAAGCGATTTTGACGAAATTGTTGAGAGCAAAAAATGGGTATTGACCTTACCCTTGCAGGAAGGTTTAAGCTCAATGTATCACTATTATTGAGGTGCAGATTATGTATCAGTTTGTCATACCTTTATCAGGGCTCAACTGCATGGGCTGTGCGAGAAAAGTTGAGAGTGCTTTACATGCGAATCACGATGTAGAGATCCTCACTTTGTCCCCAACGCAAGTAGAGGTCAAAACCGAGTCCTCGCTTAAAGAGCTTGTTTCATCAATTGAATCTCTTGGTTACCAAGCAGGAAATCAGTACGAGTTAAACCTTTCAGGCTTAAGCTGTGGCGGCTGTGTGAAAAAACTCTCGTCTTTATTAGACTCTCATCAAGACGTTATTTCTTTCGAGGCTTCAACAACGCACTTAGAGATTCGTACCCTACTCTCCGAGCAACAAGTCATTGAGCTAGTTGCCAGCTTGGGCTATACGGCCAACAATAGCGCTGTTACTGATAACTCAGTTGCTGAAGAGCACAAGGCAATCACTCCCGATCAACGCCAAAGCCAGACACATCAAAGCGAAAAAGGCGACCAAGCAGCGCCTGACGAGCAACCAGCAGGCACGGCTCAACTACAGATGTTGATTCAAGGTATGACCTGTGCAAGCTGTGTCGCATCAGTAGAAAAAGCCCTTACTAATGTACAAGGGGTTGAAAAAGCTCAGGTAAACCTCGCAGAACAAAGCGCACTGGTGTTTGTGACTGAAGACTCAGATTCGTTACATCAATCTATTTTGCAATCTGTCAAACAAGCGGGTTACCAAGGCGAGGTTTTACAAGACGCCGCGACACAGCAAGAAAAGCAAGCGCAGCAACAACGTCAACAGCAAAAACGTTTTAAGTTGGATGCAATTGCTGGCCTTGTTGTGGGTGCCCCTTTGATGATTTGGGGTGTTGCTGGTGGCAACATGATGATTCGCAACACCAATGACCAATTGGTTTGGGGCGCGATCGGTATTGTGTGTTTGCTGCTGCTTGCCACTGCCGGAAAGCAGTTCTTTAGTAACGCTTGGTTAGCGGCCACTCACAAGCGCGCCACGATGGATACCTTAGTTGCGCTCGGTACTGGCGCAGCATGGTTCTATTCTATGCTTGTGGTGATTTTCCCAGATTGGTTCCCAATGGCATCTCGTCATGTTTACTTCGAAGCCAGCGCGATGATCATTGGTTTGATTTCACTTGGCCACTATATAGAAGCCAAAGCGAAAGCAAACACAACGCGCTCGCTTCAGGCTTTGGTGAACTTACAGCCTCAACAAGCGACCGTCATCACTGAGCAAGGTGATAAACAAATCGCGGTAGAAGAAATCACTTTAGGAATGAAGTTACGTATCAAGCCGGGAGAGAAAGTGCCCGTCGACGGTACGGTAATCAATGGTGAATCGTATATCGATGAGTCCATGCTAACAGGTGAGCCCGTTCCTGTATTAAAAGCACAAGAGGCACATGTATCCGCAGGGACATTGAATACCGACGGCTCTCTCACTATAGAGGCTACCGGAATCGGCGCAAATACGATGCTCGCACGTATTATTCGTATGGTGCGCAGCGCTCAGAGCAGCAAGCCCGCCATCGCTAAACTGGCAGACCAGATTTCATCGGTGTTTGTCCCTGTCGTTGTAGGCATAGCAATACTGGCCGCGCTTGTTTGGTTTGCCGTTGGCCCAGAGCCAAAAGCGAGCTATATGCTGGTGGTCACCACAACCGTACTTATCATCGCCTGCCCTTGTGCTCTAGGCTTAGCAACCCCACTTTCTGTTACGGTGGGAGTGGGTAAAGCCGCAGAACTCGGCATTTTGATCAAAGATGCTGATGCCCTGCAGCTAGCGAGTAAAATAGATACGGTTGTGTTCGATAAAACAGGCACGCTTACCCAAGGTAAACCAAGTGTGCAGCAAGTGTTTACTCACACCACCAGCCAAGAAGAGCTGTTGGGGTTGGCGTACGCCGCCGAGCGTCAGTCAGAGCACCCACTAGCAAAAGCGGTATGCGACTTTGCTAATCAGCACGACACGCAAGAAGTGACTCTCGATAAATTTGAAAACGTTCGTGGGCGCGGCATTTTGGCAACGTATCAAGGTAAACCGCTGCTTATTGGCTCGCTTCAATTTATGCAAGCGGAAAACGTTGCAACAGAGGCTCTTCAGGATGAAATTGACGAATGTGCTCAGAACGCATGGACTCCGGTTGCCGTTGCGCTCGATGGTGAGTTAGTCGGCCTGATCGCCATTGCTGACCCAATCAAATCGGATGCAAAACAAGCGCTCTCTGCATTAAAATCGCAAGGCATCAAAACGGTAATGCTAACGGGTGACAACCAACACGTAGCCAACGCTATCGGTCAAGAACTTGGTATTGATGAAGTAATCGCTCAAGTAATGCCAGATGAGAAAGCTCAGCACATTGAGCAACTTCAATCCCAAGGCCATGTTGTGGCAATGGTGGGGGATGGCATTAACGACGCCCCTGCTCTCGCGTTAGCCAACCTTGGTATTGCAATGGGTAGCGGCAGTGATGTCGCCATTGAAAGTTCGCAAATGACCATCCTTAACACGTCACCAATGGCGGTGGTACATGCGATTGAACTGTCGCGCGCTACACTTAAAAACATGAAGCAAAACCTATTTGGAGCCTTCGTTTATAACTCACTGGGGATCCCTGTTGCCGCAGGCGTACTTTATCCTGCATTTGGATTTTTGCTCAGCCCAGTTGTCGCAGGTGCGGCAATGGCGCTGTCATCTATTACTGTCGTTAGTAATGCAAATCGACTACGACTTTTTTCAGTAAAATAACCACTTATATTTGAGGCTATTATGAAGTTGAAATTATTGACCTTTGCAATGCTTGCGACCGCATCCGCCAACGTATTGGCAGCTGATGTCATTAACCACAAATCGCCATACTGCGGCTGCTGTGGTGAATGGACAAAACACATGGAAGAGAACGGATTTACGGTCGAAGAGAAATTGCACGATGACATGAACGCCATAAAACGCGATCTAGGCATCAAGAACGAACAGCTTTACTCTTGCCACACAGCAGAAATCAACGGCTATGTGTTCGAAGGTCACATTCCAGCCGAAGACATTAAAGCATTCTTAGAAAATCCACCACGTAACGCAAAAGGGCTCTCGGTACCGGGCATGCCAATGGGTTCCCCTGGTATGGAGTATGGCGATAAAAAAGACAGCTACACTGTTTACGCCTTTAACGAAAAAGGCCAAGTGTTCGAATATAGCCACCACGAAGGCAACGACAAATAACAAGAAAGCCCAGCAAATCAATTGCTGGGCTTTTTCTTAATGGACAAATATAAGATTAGAAGCCGTAAGAGGCACCAAATACAAACGCATTGTTAACTAGGCTATCACCACTTGCGTTTTCTGCACCGTGTGCTTGGCTACGGAACTCAAAGTAAGGCTGAACACCTTTACGTGTCCACGTTGCGCGAAGCTCGTGGTCCATCGTTTCCGCTTCAATCATGTAGACGTTGTTGTAGCTTAGCGTCACATCTTCATTCATCACGTAACCAATACGGTTATCCATTCGGTAATCTGTATCCGCATCTGCGTCTGTCGCATCAATATGCGCACGAGTACGGTTACTTAGCGAGATACCGTTATCGAAGTTGTAACCGATCTTAACCAATGGACGGTACTGTACGTTCTCGCCAGCAGAGAACAAGTGTTGGTAACCCGCTGCAACCCATAAATGATCGGTAATGTTAAATGACTGCTCACCACCCACAGTGATTGCTGGTGTTGTGTTACCCGCGCCACCGTTTTCTGTTTCCAGTTTACCCAGCTGAATACCATCAAACTCGGTGTAAACCGTAAAGCCACCAAATTGGTTATCAAAAGTATGACCAGCTTCCAGTGTAGACGTAACGTCCGAACCATGGATTCGACCATCATCGTGGAATTGAACGTTACCTGTTACGTAAGAAGAACCAGCAAAAGCGCTAGAAGCGAAAGCGAGAGAAAGAGCACTCAGTGCAAAAATGTTTTTCATAATTACTGCCTTTATTTATTCACGTTATGCGACGGTTTTAAAGGGCTTCTCTTCCCTTTTATCGCAAACTTTGGAATGTGCCTCCTTGGCGATCGCAATATTGTTCCAATTAATTCGCGATGGAAAATAAAACATTTTAAAAAGTGATCTTGTTCAAACCGACGCTCAACAACCCTGATAAAAGTATGGTAAATACAGGTACTTACCGTATTTTTCTATAATGATTCAAAAAATAGAAGTGTGATCATAAACAGGTAATTTATTGACATTTAGCAAATTAAGTCGATCCAGTTCACAATAACCCTGACCATTACAAGCTAAAACTTATTTATCAATGAAAAATAATCAGACATTGGTCACACTTAATTTCCCATAAAAATAAAGAAACCCTCAACATGACATTGAGGGTTTGCTTAAATTTAGCTGAGAAGATTAAGGTTGTTTCACGCTAGTTACGCGGCTTGCTCTTTCCCCTATCGCCGATACAGAGCGGATAAACACTTCTCCTTTCACACTTGGACGAGCATTGTCTGCGTAAGTCAGCCAGTTTTGACCGTCTAATGAGTATTGCAGTTCAACGCCAGGGAACTGAACGTTCATAGCTAGCTTGCCGTTTTCTACTTTCGCACCAGGAATTGGAAGGCGGTAGTCGATACCAGATTTTTCTAGCTTAGCCAGTTCACGTTGGCCAAGTACGTTCGCAAAGCGGTTGTAGTCTTGGTTTAGCGATGCTTTATCAACTAGGTTAGAGTTTTGCGAGTACTCAACACCCACTTTGTAGTCATTCTCCCAATCTGCACGGTGCCATGCACGCTCTGCGGCTGCGAGTACGCGAGGAAATACCATGTACTCGTATTGCTCATCGTTACGTACTGTCTCAGACCAAAGCTGTGCTGATAGGCCGTAGAAAGGTTTCGCTTCGATTTCACCTTTCCCAGTAAAGCCGTTGCCATCGCGGTCTACAGAGGTTTCTGCGTTCTGAGGCATGTTCTCTGGTGCAAAGCCAAACATCTTACGCGTATCGGTTGCACGTGTTGCCCAGTAGTAACCACGCTCTTTCGGATCAACTTCGTATGGCATGTCCATGTACACATAGTCAGGGTTAGAAACGATCACGTCGTAACCTTTCTCAGACCACTCGTACACTGATGATGTACCACCCCAGTAAAGAACGTCCCAGAAGTTAACACGCGTATTTTCTGTTGCGAATGCTTTCTCACCTTCGCTGTATTTCAAACCATCTTGCCATGCTTGGAAGTTTGGAATGCCTTTCTCAGCAACTAATTTTGATACTTCTTGTGCAAAATGACTCGGTAGGTGAGCAAAATCGCTCACTGTGCCGTCTGCGATTAACGCCTGACATTGTGGAGATTGCGCGAATGGCTTGTCTTGTTTCGACAGGTCAATCGTGCCTTTCCAGCTTACTTTGTCTTCTGCGTTAACGTCTTGGAAACCAGCGCCAAGCTTGATGTTCTTCGCTTCATCGCCACCAAAGTGCCATGTCGTTAGCGGTGCGCCAGCTTCTTGGTGCATTGCTGCCACTTCTGAAATCACCTTATCAACAAAGCGAGTTGAAGATTCCATACATGGGTTGATGAAGCTTTGCTTATTGTAGAACTGAACCGTCGTTACGTTTGATGTATCTTGAGGATCCATCAGACGGTATTCGTTCGCTTCAGCTTCCTTACCTTCTTCCATTAGGCGGTCGTAACGAGCTTCCATTGATACTACTGCTGCACGCGCGTGAGCTGGCATATCGATTTCGGGAATGACTTCAATGTTACGCGCTTTCGCGTATTTCAAGATTTCCACGTAGTCTGTTTTACTGAAGTAGCCAGAGCCAAAGTTGTCTGTCGTTGGACCGGAACCAAGCTGAGGCAGTATGCAGCTTTTCTCTTGTGTATCGAAACAACGATTAGCGCCAACCTCTGTCAACTCAGGTAGGCCTGGGATTTCCAAACGCCAGCCTTCATCATCGGTTAGGTGAAGGTGAAGTTTGTTCATCTTGTACGCTGCCATTTGGTCTAGCGTTGCAAGAATTGCGTCTTTAGAGTGGAAGTTACGAGCCACATCCACCATCACACCACGGTAATCAAAGCGAGGTGCATCTTGGATAGACAGTTGTGGTAGAGAATCAGCATTTTGGCTATCTACCAGGCCAAAGATAGATTGTACTGCGTAGAAAGCACCTGCTTGGTCAAACGCTTTAATCGCAATACCATCGCCCTTGATGCTCATCTCGTAAGCACCAGATTTTGCCAGTTCACCGGTGAAGTCTGCAGGAACAACAGTGATGCTTACAGGAAGATCACCACGAACATCCACACCTACCACTTCTGCACGATCTTGAATTGCTGCGTATTGAGTCACATCGAATGCGTCTTTAGGTAGCGCAATACCCGCCGCGATATCTACTGTACCTTTGCCTGCTTCAACAGACATTGGCGTTGGTAGTAACGTGGTTGATACATCTTGTTTTGCTAGGTCTTCGTTCTTCTCGAAGCGAGACACAGCGTTTGCAAATACGTTGTTGTCATCTGGCGTACGTTTTAGGTTGTTACCCTCAAGGCCAGTCACGAAAGACGCAACGTCTTCTGTGTTAAGAGAAGCGATCATCTTAGGTTCTGCGTTTGGTGCTGCAACGAAAGCGCCCGGCATAAAGTCGGTTTCAAATAACTGCCAGTATTCGCCAATTAGTGGAAGGACCACTTCTTCGCCCGCCGCAAAGCCATCAAACTTATCTGTTGGTTCCAGTTTGTGTAGGTCACCCGTTACACGAGAAATTTTGAACTGATCATTATCTACATCCAAAATCAGACGAATGCTGTGGAAGTAGATAGCCCAATCTTTTGAGTTAACCGCTTCACCTTGGTTAACTAGCGTCATGTTCACCTTGTTACAAGACGCCCACTCAGCCCCTAAATCCTGACAAGCAAGACCTTCGTTTGCACCGTGGTTAGTCAACACTTGGTATTGAATATCAAGGTTATTAGCCAGTGAATTTACAACTTGTTGCTCAGAGCTTTGCAGAGCAGAGCAACCTGCTAATGTGGTGATAACAGAAACAGCAATCAGACTAGGTTTAAACATCTTACTTCCCCAAAAAAGTCAGTGGTTCAAAACGACAATGATAAAAATCGCGGCTCCTCAAATGCGAGGGGCCTAACAGTTGCATTCAACATACAACCAGTTATTTCTAAGCGTAAAATAAATAGAAACAGGAAGTGATCTAGTTCAAAAAATGATACTCAGCAAAAACCATAAAAACTTAACTTTCATGAAGTTACAAGCCACGTCAAAATCGAACAACTTGTTTTGACGAGTTTGCTGCGATCTAGGTCACTCATATTCATGAGTTACGACTGATTTTGTAAGATTTGGATCACGCCTAATTATTTTGTGAACCATTAGTAAGCGAATTACCTATTTATCTTTCGTGAAGTGACTCTCATTTATTCGTCGTCAAAACTCGTCAATATTTTTAGAAATGACGATTTTGTCGAATATCCCCACTAGAGAAATTGCACTTAACCTCAAGCATTTTTGCGTATAAAGTTTAAAGGTATCTTACCTGAGGACCATTCTATGTTTCGTCTCTTGACACTCATATCATCCCTACTTGTTGCCTTTGCTCCCTTTTCCTCTTATGCAGAACCGCAACATTGGTTAGCAAAAAAAGGGGAAACCGAGCTGATGATCATTGGCTCTGTGCATGTGGGCGATAAAACGATGTACCCACTCCCTAAAACTATTACTCAACACTTAAGCCAAAGCGCTGGGTTGATTATCGAAGCAGATGTCAGAAACTCTGAAGGCTTGGTTTACCCACAAGCAACCATCCTCTCTAAAGATGTTTTAGATAAGGCTCAACGTCGCCACTTAGTCGAGATAGCACAAGATTTAGGGTTGCCTGAAACTCAACTTTTAAATTCTCCACCATGGACGGCTGCATTAACCATCCAACTCGCTTTAGTCAACAAACTGGGGTATGTCTCTGATAAAGGGGTCGACATGCACTTAATAGGACTCGCTGATAAAAAACAAATCCCGGTCATTCCACTGGAGTCCGTGCAATTCCAAATTGATTTAATAGCAGGTCAATCAGAAGGTGGTAAAGAGATGCTCCTCTCGTCAATTGAAGAATATGACGGTGGGGAAGAATTGGTTCAGTGTTTGATAGAAAGTTGGAAGAGCGGTGATGGTAGCATGTTGGTTGAGGCATCATTAACCGATCAAGCAACAGAAGATTTTAATCAGGCTTTCTTATATGAGCGCAATCGAGATTGGGCAAAAAAGCTTGATACTGGCAGTGTCCTACCTCAACGTTCGGGTAGCTATACCGTTGTTGTCGGCAGTTTGCATTTAGTTGGTAAAGATAATCTGATTGAGCTGCTTAAAAAAAAGGGCTTTGACATAAAACCACTCGGTAAAACCCGCCAAGCTAGGTGCAATATTTAGAAACTTATCTGAAGACAGCCGGCCTCATCAATGATGAATAGCCAGGCATCACGCTAACACGATCACTGACAATGGTTTACTCTCTCTGCTAAAACGACTTTAACCTATGTGGATACATAATAACTTATATGAAATTTAAAGCTTTATTCCTATGCGTGAGCAGTATGATGCTCACTTCATCGCTTGCTTATGCTAAACCGTCATGTAACGTAGAAAATTTTCAAGCTATTGATATAACCCCGGAAGCAAAAGGCGGGCTATTAGATAAAGAGAGTGGCCAGTTTCTTATTACCGAAAAACCAATGATGCGTTGTGCGAACATCACTTTTTCCACTAACCATACCCGAAATCGCGTCGCACATATGATGAATCAAGGCTTTGAAGCTGTTTACTTTGATGGAAGCTCGAGCAAATCTCACTCTGTCACGTTTGATGAAGACGAACTAAAAGCAGGTTACATCAAAGTTGGTCCAAACCATCCAAAGACCGCTTATGTTTGCTTCACAACTTCTGAAACTCCTATCAGCACTATCTCGTGTGACATCAAGTAATAAATTTACTCGCTCTAAAAAATGAAAAGGCCCTACATCTCTGTAGAGCCTTCCTCTCAATACGTGTCGGTGAAGTGCCATATTCTAACGTCAGGTGAACCCATTTGGTTCGATACTATTGAAGTCTAAAATTACTAGCGCTAAAAACGACAAAAGCCTGCTCATTGAGCAGGCTTTCTAAAAGTGGCCGGTGAAGTAGGGATTCGATTGGACTGGCATTCCATCGGACTGGCGCACCAGACCCCGACCCTCTGGCTCCAAATAAATATCACCAAATACGAAAAAGGCTCTACATTTCTGTAGAGCCTTTTTCTCAATATGGTCGGTGAAGAGGGATTCGAACCCCCGACCCTCTGGTCCCAAACCAGATGCGCTACCAAACTGCGCTATTCACCGAGATGTTTAACTGAGGACTTGTCCCCGTCAACGAATGCGTATATTACGGATTCTGAACTGTGACGCAAGTGCTTTTTACAAAAAAACCTTAGGTCCTAATTCGTTTGATGAATAACTGAACACTAGCACGTAAAATGTGACTGATAACTCACAATAAAATACAGTTTATTAACCTTAGCAACATAATTGATCCAGATCAGTGTGCAACAAGGCACTGCCATTTAGTTTTAGGCCTGTCGGGAACATCTTGGAGGAAACGTATGGACTTTTGGCTTGATCTCCTATTTGGTAATGCAGTGGGTCTATCGTCAATGATAGTAATCTTTGGGGCAATTGGTCTGATGTTATTTTACGGCGGTTTCTTCATATACAAGATCATGAACGACAAATCTCCTCACTAGATCTCGCTTAGCTCTAGAAACGCTTTGCACCGGAGTCGGTTACTTGCCTACTCCGGTTTTTTATTTGATCTCAATGCACCACTCATTGATATAATCCTATTATTCCTCCCTGTTCTTAATGAGATTACTACTATGTCTCACGATGACGATTTTGATCTGTTCCAACAGATGATGGGCGATGTAAAGCCGATCACTCAAGACACCGCCGAACACAAAAAAGTACACCAAGTAACCGAAGCGCAGCTCGCCAAGAGAGAAGCGGCAATCTGGCTAACAGAAGATGACCCAGAATACCTGTCACTTGATCACGCAGAAATGCTGAAACCAGAGGACTTTGTTGAGTTTAAACGTGATGGCGTACAAGACGGGGTTTACCGGAAGCTTCGTCTTGGCAAATATCCAATCCAAGCACGCCTAGATCTGCATCGTAAAACATTGAAAGAAGCTCGTGATGAAGTCGTAAAGTTTTTAAAACAGTGCCTATCAATGGACATACGAACGGTCGTTATTGTCCACGGCCGAGGAGAACGCTCAAATCCACCAGCACTAATGAAAAGCTTTGTTAGCAGCTGGCTACAACAAATCAGGGAAGTTCAGTGCGTGCATAGTGCGCAACGCTTTCACGGTGGAACCGGAGCCGTTTACGTTCTACTTAGAAAAAGTGCGGAAAAGAAATTAGAAACTCGCGAACGTCATCAAAAACGGTTGGGCTAAATTTCACCCTAATGCTAGAATGCCCGCCCTTATTCTTCCTTCCCTTTCACGGGAAGGAAACTTCATTCGCCGTTGTGAAACGTTAGGAGACAAAAATGTCACAAGACAACGCTAAACGATTAAATAAATTCATCAGTGAAACGGGGTTTTGTTCACGCCGTGAGGCAGACAGACTGATTGAACAAGGTCGTGTCACCATTAATGGAAACAAGCCTGAAATGGGAACAAAAGTGCTACCTGGTGATGATGTTTGTGTGGATGGTAAGCCAGTTGCAGCAAAAGAGAAGCCGATTTATATCGCTCTCAATAAACCAACAGGCATCACCTGTACAACAGAACGAGATGTACCTGGAAACATCGTTGATTTTATCGGTCACAAAAAACGTATCTTTCCAATCGGCCGCTTGGATAAACCCTCTGATGGTCTGATTTTTTTGACCAACGATGGCGACATCGTCAACAAAATCCTCCGTGCTGGCAACAGCCACGAAAAAGAGTACGTTGTGCGCGTGGACAAACCGATTACAGGTGAGTTTCTCAAACAGATGTCGAGCGGCGTTAAGATTCTCGATACCGTCACTCTACCTTGTAAGGTAACGAAAGAGACTAAGTTCTCTTTCCGTATTGTGCTCACTCAAGGACTTAACCGCCAAATCCGTCGTATGTGTGAAGCACTAGGTTACGAAGTCTTTAAGCTTCGTCGTGTTCGAATCATGAATATCTCTCTTGACGGTATTCCGAACGGAAAATGGCGTTACTTAACTGACGATGAAGTCGCTGAGATTCTTGCTATGTGCGATGGTTCGGTGGGTACAGAAGAGGCATCTCGTGTTGACTCAAAAGGCCGCAATATTCGTAAAGCGACCGACGCGAAGTTATATGACAGCCGTGAAGAAAACCAAGACTCGGTATCTCGACGAAATCAAAAGCCACGTACCTACCGCGGAAATAACGCAGACGATTTTCGTCATGCTCCAAACTCGAAAAAAGGTCAACAAAAGCGTCGTCAGCGTGACGATGAAGGCGGACGTCCAGCTAAAGAACATTACAAAGCGAAACCACAAGGTGAACGTAGCAGACCGCAAGGCGAGCATGGAAAATCACACCGTAAACCAGATGCATCGAGCAATACGCACTCAGCAAACAAGCCTCAATCACCGAGTAAGCCTAAGCAGCATTACATGAACCCAAATGCCGCGAAGCCAAGCAAACCAGCTAAACGCACCGATGGTACATTGAGTCTGAAGAAGTAAGTAACGCTTCTCTGACAGGCAAGATCAAAAAAGGACGCTCATGAGCGTCCTTTTTATTTGTCATGAGTTTACAAACAAAGAGGTGCAAACTGACCACGAGTTAATCCAAGCAAATCTTTCGGGGCGAGTTCAATCTCTAAGCCTCTCTTCCCTGCGCTTACACAGATTGTGTCTTGCTCTGCTGCGCTTTCGTGCAAAAAAGTAGGTAAGGCTTTCTTCTGCCCCAGTGGGCTAATCCCACCAACAACATAACCTGTGGTCTTTTGCGCGATTTCCGGATCAGCCATATCGGCCTTTTTGCCCTTCGCTGCTTTCGCTGCCAGTTTTAGGTTCAGCTTTTGATCAACAGGGATAATCGCAACCGCAAGGTTCTTTGGCTCGCCGTTCAAGCAGAACAGCAAGGTTTTAAATACTGTTTTCGGATCCTGCCCCAGTACTTCAGCAGCCTCCAAGCCATAACTATCGGCTCTAGGGTCGTGCTCATACTGATGAATCGTGTGTGGAATTTTTTTCTTTTTCGCAAGATTAATGGCCGGAGTCATCAAGATTCTCCTCATAAAAACAAAAAGCGCAGATTGAATTGGATCTGCGCTTTTAGTTAATGATATCAGCGAGTTTGAGTCAATCGCTTTTTCTCTGTTGTGTTACTGATCAATCGCCGTATCAACTAAATACGTGATTTCACCTGAAGGGGCATACTCATTAACATCAATAGGGCTGTGTGTTTCTAAATAATCCTTCAAAACCTCAGCATCGGTAAAACCTGTATTTACATACCCTGGATGATCGTCGATTTTAGGGTAACCATCACCACCAGCAGCATTATAGCTTGGTACGGTAAAGCGGTAATTATCATCTAAGCGAAGTTGCTTATTACCAATGAACACATTGGTTACCTCACCATTATTGATACTCATCGCAATACCCGCAAACTGCGCGTAAGCTCCAGAGTCGACAGGCTTAGTTGCAACAACATTTAGGTAATCCAATACTTCTTTGCCCGTCATATCAACGTAAGAGACCATATTGCCGAATGGCTGAACAGTCAGCACATCTTTGTAGGTAATGTCACCTGCTGCAATCGAATCGCGAACGCCGCCAGAATTCATTACGGCAAAATCTGCTTTTGCCCGTTCCATATGAGCCGTTGCAATTAATCGACCTAAGTTTGTTTGCTGGTAACGAACCACACTGCGGTCACCCTCAAGCTTACCGTTAGATTCTGCAATCTTCACGTTTAGCTTGCCCTGACCTTTTTCTTGATAAGGACGAAGAAACTCAAGCATCATTTCGTCTTGTTTAATCTCTTCTTGGATAGAGACTCGTTGCGACTGACCATCAACTTTAACTTTCTTTTTCAAGTTTACAGGGATCAGATCGTAGCTCACCATCGAGAGTTCGCCATTACGAAACTCGTAATCGGCGCGTCCCACATATTTCCCCCACTCATGTGCCTGAACAATAAAGGTACCATTTTGTTTATCGGGCTGACATTCATCACCTGGTTTAAAGTTCTTTTTGATAACGTTTGGCCCTTCCATGCACACAGGTTCTTGTGCGTGTCCTCCAACGATCATGTCGAGATCGCCGTCATTCAAATAACGAGCTAACGCCACATCGCCAGGAGCATTGATGCCTCTATTACCATTTTCATAGTGTCCCATATGCGTGACAGCAAAAATCAGATCTGGATACTCTGTCTCTTTCAGTTCTGCAATCAGCTTCTTGGCTTCTTCTTTTGGGTCACGGAAGTCAATTTGTTCAATGAATTCAGGGTTGCCAAGTTTCGCTGTGTCTTCGGTTGTAAGACCAATGACCGCAATTTTAATGCCCTGCTTTTTAAACATCGCGTATGGTTGGAATAAACGCTTGCCAGTACTTTTATCGTAAATATTGGCAGACAACATCGGAAAGTTTGCCCACTCTTGCTGCTTGAATAGCACGTCCAATGGATTATCAAACTCATGATTACCTAGCGCCATCGCATCGTAACCAATTTTGCTCATGCCTTTAAAATCTGGCTCCGCATCTTGTAAATCAGACTCAGGCACTCCAGTGTTGATATCACCACCAGAAAGCAGTAACACACTGCCCCCCTCTGCTTGTATTTCTTCACGCAAATCATCTATTAACGTTTTACGTGCCGCCATACCGTACTCGCCGTATCGATTTTGCCAAAAACGACCGTGATGATCGTTAGTGTGTAGCACGGTCAATTTATAGGTTGTATCGGCATTCCATTCTGGTGCAGGTTGCGTAGCACACCCAGCTAACGAGGCCAAAATAGCGGCACTCAACGCAGTTTTAATAATCAGACGCTGCTTCATTTATTTACCTTTTTTCTTATTGGGAGTCACTGATGCACATTCCCAGCAGCCTAGAGCCTTTACAGCAAGAAGCTGAGAATGATGCGCCACCTGATAAAAAAATAGCCAACACGAGGTTGGCTATTGCATTTGATCACCAGTCATCTGGCGTTTACTTGATATCGATATCTGCAAAGCTCTTGATCAGATCATCAAGAGATTTCATTTGCGCTAGGAACGGTTCTAACTTGTCTAGCGGCAGTGCAGATGGGCCATCACAGCGTGCTTGGTCTGGGTTTGGATGCGCCTCGATAAATAGACCTGCGATGCCTGTTGCTAGACCCGCTTTCGCAAGTTCAACTGTCTGCTCACGACGACCGCCAGACGCCGCACCTGACGGGTCACGCATCTGTAGTGAGTGCGTCACATCAAAGATGATTGGGCTGCCTTTCGACGCATTTTTCATCACACCAAAGCCAAGCATGTCTACGACTAGGTTATCGTAGCCGTGGCAAGAGCCGCGCTCACATAGGATGATCTTGTCGTTACCGCATTCCGCGAACTTCTCAACGATGTTACCCACTTGACCTGGGCTCATAAATTGAGGTTTCTTCACGTTGATAACCGCACCTGTTTTTGCCATTGCTTCAACAAGGTCAGTTTGACGAGCTAGGAATGCAGGAAGCTGAATAACGTCTACCACGTCAGCGACAGGTTGAGCTTGCGCTTCAGTGTGAACGTCAGTGATGATCTTCACACCAAATGTGTCTTTTAGCTCTTGGAAGATTTTCATACCTTCTTCAAGGCCTGGGCCACGGTATGAATGAACAGAACTGCGGTTTGCTTTGTCAAACGACGCCTTAAATACGTAAGGAATGCCAAGTTTTTCCGTTACTTTTACGTAGTGCTCACAGATCTGCATCGCAAGATCACGAGACTCAAGAACGTTCATACCTGCAAATAGGGTGAATGGCTTGTCGTTAGCAACCTGAATGTCGCCGATATTAACGATTTTCTGTTCCATTTTGATTCTCTTTTTCTGTCCACGATACGCCACAGTTCGGCACATCGATAAAATTAGTGAAGTGTGACGTGCGTTTCACTCATCACATTAACTTGTGATTTTAGTAGCTCAGAAGCCGGATCGTCAGGGCATTGGTCAATAAAGTACTGAAAATCTGACACCGCCACTTGAGGGCACTCTAGCTGTTGGAAAATAAAACCACGGTCACGAATCTCGTATGGGTCATCTGGCACAAAGGTTAACGCAAGGTTCGTACAACGCAACGCCAGCGTGTAGTGCTCTTCACGTAACATCGCGCTTTTGATCAACGCTAACCAGCGACCAATAATGGTTGGATTGTCAGCTTCTTCAAAGTGTTCTGGCTTTAACTGAGCCAACGGCCCTTCTTGGCCAATAAGCCAAGCTTGGAGAATTCTTTCCCCCACATACTCACCATTAAATGGGTTAATGTAGTCTGGCTTTTTATGCATCCAATCGACTTTTAGTAGGAACTGAGTAGGAAAAGTGACTCCCTTCAACGGGAAACCCAGCTTTTTACCTAGATATAATAAAATCGAACCTAAACTAACCGGGATACCTTTTCGGCGCTCCAACACTTTATCGATAAAGCTGTTGTCCGAAATAAAGTATTCCTGCTCGTCGCCTTTGAATCCCCACTCATGGAAAAACAGTCGTAGGAATGCATCAAATCGCTGCTCTTCATCGGTTTCATGAACAAGCGTGGCTTCTGCATCTTTGTAAAGACGCTCTAACTCTTGTTTCGCCCAATGTACTTTGGTTTCTGGGTTAATCGCTTTGTTTAGCTCAAGCGCACCTTCCACCAACGGTATATTGTCAAAATCTTCGTCAAAAAACTCTAACATGACGTCTTATCCAAATAACGTAGGGCTCTTAGACACAGCAATGTTTGCAGCCATGACCAACCAACCTAATGCGCCGAAAAAGCCAAATATCTTCAGTAGGTTGTTTTTCGCAAGCTTCAACGAGAAGAAACCGAGTGCAATGTACGCCAATACGCAGGTGATTTTGTTTGTTAACCACGGTGCGGCATCAGTAAACGGGATGAAACCAGTAATGAAAATAAGCGCGATACCTGACACTAGCAATGCAGTATCAACGATGTGGGGAAACACTTTCAAAAAGCGATTATTTCGCTTCGGTGAGTTCATCATCATTAACACGAATCGGATCGATAATAGTGTCGCGCTGAGCGCAATCGTCACTAAGTGTATGTGTTTTAGAGCTACGTACATTTTTCTTCTCTTTTTAGTTAGTGTTTGCTGACTTCCATGATTAACTGGCCAGGCAACCAAGTGTTACTCGGTCGTTACCGCCATAATCTTTTTCCGTGGCAACTTGTTGGTAACCAAAACCACGCATTATCTCACGTACGGCATCACCCTGATCATAACCATGTTCGAATGCCAGCCAACCGCCTACTTCAAGATACTGACGAGCAAGATCCGAGATATGACGAATATCAGCTAAGCCATTCTCTTTAGCAACTAATGCTGATTTTGGCTCAAAGCGCACATCACCTTGGGATAAATGTGGATCTTTTTCATCAATATACGGCGGATTGGAGACAATTAAAGCAAACTTCGTACCCTCTGCAATAGGCTCGAACCAACTGCCTTGAGCAAAGGTCACATTTTTGATGTTTAGCTGCTCAGCATTGTACTCTGCAAGTGCTTTCGCTTCTTGCTTGAGATCTACGCCCATCACTTGACGTTTTGGCATTTCAGATGCGAGTGCGATAGCAATTGCCCCCGTCCCCGTTCCAAGATCTAAAATAGGCCCTGTTTGCTCATAGGTCTTATCGAGTGCAACTTCGACCAAACGTTCTGTATCCGGTCTTGGGATCAAGGTAGAGGGAGAAACTTTGAACGGTAGAGACCAAAACTCTCGCTCACCAATAATATAAGCGACGGGTTCACCAGTTAAACGTCGTTCAAGTAGAGCGTCGAATTTTGCTTGTTGCTCTGCTTCTAATGCTTTTTCTGGCCAGGTCAGTAGATAAGTTCGTGGTTTGCCAAGGACATGGCAGAGGAGTACAGCTGCATCGAGAGAAGGCGACTCTTTGCCGCCTTCTGCCAGTTTCGCCGTCGCACTTTTCAGTGCTTGCTCAATTGATTGAACTTGGCTCATCGATTAGCCGTTCTCTGCGAGCGCCGCAAGTTGGTCTGCTTGGTGCTCTTGAATCACAGGATCAATCAAGCTCTGCAGGTCACCTTCCATCACTTCGTTCAAACGATAGATGGTTAGGTTGATACGATGATCAGACACACGACCTTGTGGGTAGTTGTAGGTACGAATACGGTCACTGCGGTCACCAGAACCTAGAAGGTTACGACGTGTATCAGACACTTCTGCGGCACGACGTTCTTCTTCCGCTTGAACGATACGAGCAGCAAGAACTGCCATCGCTTTCGCTTTGTTCTTGTGCTGTGAACGCTCGTCCTGACACTCTACTACCGTACCCGTTGGTAAGTGGGTAATACGGATTGCAGAATCCGTGGTGTTAACGTGCTGACCACCCGCGCCAGACGCACGGAACGTATCGATTTTCAGGTCTGCTGCTTTGATTTCTGGCAGATCCGCCTCTGGGATTTCCGCCATCACCGCTACGGTACATGCAGAAGTATGCACACGGCCTTGGGATTCAGTTGCAGGAACACGTTGCACACGGTGACCACCAGACTCAAACTTCAGTACGCCGTACGCACCGTCGCCGCTCACTTTTGCGATCATCTCTTTGTAACCACCGTGTTCAGCTTCGTTTGAAGACATCACCTCGATGCGCCAGCCACGCTTTTCTGCGTACTTGCTGTACATACGGAATAAGTCACCCGCGAAAATACCCGCTTCGTCGCCACCCGCACCTGCGCGAATTTCTAGGAAACAGTTACGATCATCGTTCGGATCTTTTGGCAGAAGAAGAATCTGTAGCTCATCAGTAAGACGCTCAATAGTCGCTTTCGCTTCTTTGATTTCTTCTTGCGCCATTTCACGCATTTCTTCGTCGTCTTCGTTTGCCATCTCTTCAGCGGCGACAAGATCTTCTTGCGCTTGTTGATAAGCTTGGAAGCACTTGGTTACTTCTTCTAGCTGAGAGTACTCTCTTGATAGAGCACGGAATTTGTCCTGATCTCCAATAACATCAGGATCACCAAGAAGATGTTGAACTTCTTCGTAACGTTCTACTAGCGTTTCTAGCTTAGTCAGAATAGAGGCTTTCATAGTGTCGTTTTCTTAATAAAAAGCGTGAGTTATAGATCATCCAAGCCGAGTGTCTGGCGGATAATCGTTAATTTTGCTGGTTCGCCTTGCTCTGCCGCACTTTGCAGTGCGCGAGTTGGGGCGTGAATCAGTTTGTTGGTGAGTTTATTACTCAGCTCGCGCAGCACTTTCTCCGGATCTGCGCCCGCCGCTAAAGATTGCAAACTTTTGCTCAGTAACTCTTCACGAATTTCGTTGGCTGATTTGCGATAGTCGCGAATACTATCGACGGCTTGCAGTGAACGCAACCATGTCATAAACGCAGCGCTTTCTTCACTAACAATCGCTTCAGCTTGAATCGCTTCGACTTTACGCTGCTCAATGTTGCTGTCGATGATAGATTGCAAGTCATCAACAGAATACAGATATGCGTCGTTCAGTTCACCGACTTCCGACTCTACATCTCGCGGCACCGCAATATCGACTAACAAGATAGGTTGATGTCGGCGCTGCTTCAGAGCCGTTTCGACCATACCTTTGCCAATAATAGGCAATGGGCTCGCCGTTGAGCTAATCACGATATCCGCTTTCGCCAAATGTTCAGGAATTTCGTTCAAACTGATCACTTCTGCGCCAAATTGATCCGCTAAGCCTTGCGCGCGCTCTTTGGTACGGTTTGCGACAATCATTTTTGTGCAGCCGTTGGATGCTAAATGCTTCGCGACTAGTTCAATCGTCTCACCCGCACCAACCAAAAGCACAGTTGAATCAGATAACGACTCAAAAATATGTTTTGCCAATGTACATGCGGCATAAGCCACGGACACAGCATTACCGCCGATATCTGTTTCTGTTCTCACACGCTTTGCGACTGAGAACGTCTTTTGAAACAGTTTATCAATTGAAGCATCGACGGCTTGATGATCTCGCGAGTCAGAAAATGCTTGCTTTACCTGCCCCAAAATTTGAGGCTCACCCAACACCAGAGAATCTAGCCCACATGATACGCGCATCAAATGCTTAATTGCGGCTTGTTCTTCATGCACATACAAACTCGGCATTAAATCTTCGCGGCTCACTTGATGAAACTGAGCAAGCCAATCGATTAACTTATTTCGCGCTCCTTGCTTAACATCGCAGTACAACTCAGTTCGGTTACAGGTTGAAACAATCACACTGCCGTTAACCGCTTCGTGCTCTCTAAGTTGCTCGAGTGCAGGGCCGAGTTTATCCGGACCAAACGCCACCTTCTCTCGCAAGTCGACAGACGCTGTATTGTGATTGATTCCAATAGCAAGCAAGGACATCTAACGTGGTATCTCTGGGATAGGTTATAAAATAGGTCCAGAATTTTACTGTAAGCACGCATTTATTGAAAGGGTAAGCCGGATTTGTTTTCCTAACTGCGACTTTTCAATGCTATAGTTGTGAGCGATTCCCGACGAAACTGATTAATAAGCCATCAAACATGACGTTACGCTCCTTTATTCTTTTTTTCTTGTCGAGCTTACTGCTCGCTGGTTGTTCCTCCGTTCCTGAAAGTGTTACCAGCGTTGAATGGCAAGCTCATGAGCAACGACTCGAGACCATCCAAGATTTTCAAGCAACGGGAAAACTTGGTTATATTGGCCCAGACCAAAGACAAAATTTAAATTTCTACTGGAAACATTCTTCAGCACTCAGTCAACTACGTTTAACTACGATTCTCGGACAAACGGCATTAAAGCTCACCATCACCCCACAAGGTGCCACAGTAGAAACTTACGACGATCAGGTCCTTTCCTCTCGCAGTGCAAACCAGCTAATTTACCGTCTTACGGGGTTAATGATGCCCGTTGAACACATGCCTGACTGGCTATTAGGCCTACCGACCGATGCCGACAAATTCCAATTGTCCCCAACCAATACACTGCAAGCGTTAAACAAACAAATTGGTTTAAATGATTGGCGTATTGCTTATCAACGGTATGGCGATGTTCAATGGCATGAGCAGTCTCTACCACTGCCAAATAAGCTGAAACTCACCACTGCTGACGTCAAAATAAATCTAGTGATCACAAAATGGAACATCACCCAATGATCGAACTTTCAACCCGCTGGCCATCACCAGCGAAATTGAATCTCTTTCTATACATCAACGGTCGCACAGAAAATGGCTACCACGAGTTACAAACCTTATTCCAATTCGTCGATCACGGCGATGAGCTCACCATTCAAGCAAACCATTCTGGTGATATTACGATTTCTCCAGATATAGAAGGTGTGCCTCTTCAAGACAATTTAATTTGGAAAGCAGCAACCGCACTTCAAGCATACTCAGAGTGCCCTTTTGGCGCACATATTGAGCTACAGAAAGTGCTACCTATGGGTGGGGGCATTGGTGGGGGCTCATCGAACGCGGCTACAGCATTAGTGGCACTGAACTACTTATGGCAACTGAATCTAACTGACGATGAACTGGCTGAAATTGGTTTAAAACTGGGCGCAGACGTGCCCGTGTTTGTGCGCGGATTTGCAGCTTTCGCTGAAGGTGTTGGCGAGAAACTCTCCCCCGCTTATCCAGAAGAAAAGTGGTATTTAGTCGTCAGACCGAATGTTTCTATCGCAACCGTCGACGTTTTTTGTCATCCAGATCTAACGCGAAACACCCCAAAACGAGATCTAGAAACACTTTTAAATACGCCAAGCGTAAACGATTGCGAAAAAATTGTACGAATGCTCTACCCAGAGGTTGATAAGCAACTTTCTTGGCTGCTACAATACGCGCCGTCAAGATTGACGGGGACAGGATCTTGCGTTTTTGCTGAATTTTCGAGCAAATCTGAAGCAGAAACTATCCTTGCACAACTCTCTGATAAAGTCTCGGCATTTGTCGCTCAAGGGCGCAATATTTCGCCATTAAAAGAGACTTTGGCTGAATACCAATCAGCCTCACACCGACCTATTTAAACTGGACGCAAACCCGAGGTTTCCACCGTGCCTGATATGAAGCTATTTGCTGGTAACGCAACACCTGAACTAGCCCAACGTATTGCTGATCGTCTTTACATCTCTCTTGGTGATGCATCTGTTTCTCGCTTTTCTGATGGCGAAGTTGCAGTTCAAATCAATGAGAATGTTCGTGGTAGCGATGTTTTCATCATTCAATCCACTTGTGCACCGACTAACGACAACCTAATGGAATTGGTTGTTATGATTGATGCAATGCGCCGTGCTTCAGCAGGCCGTATCACTGCAGTTATCCCTTACTTCGGCTACGCTCGCCAAGACCGTCGTGTACGTTCTGCGCGTGTGCCAATTACTGCAAAAGTTGTTGCTGATTTCCTATCTAACGTTGGTGTTGACCGCGTTCTAACTATCGACCTACACGCAGAGCAAATTCAAGGCTTCTTCGATGTACCTGTAGACAACATCTTCGGCACGCCAGTGCTACTTGAAGATATGCAGGCTCGCGGTCTAGATAACCCTGTTGTGGTATCTCCTGACCTAGGTGGCGTTGTTCGTGCTCGCGCAACAGCAAAAGCACTAGGCGACATCGACATCGCAATCGTAGATAAGCGTCGTCCACGTGCAAACGTTTCTGAAGTAATGAACCTAATCGGTGATGTTGAAGGTCGTGACTGTGTGATCGTTGATGACATGATCGACACAGGTGGCACACTATGTAAAGCAGCTGAAGCACTAAAAGAGCGCGGTGCTAAGCGTGTATTCGCTTACGCTACTCACGCTGTATTCTCAGGCAACGCTGCGGACAACATCAAGAACTCAGTTCTTGACCAAGTTATCGTAACTGACTCTATCTCTCTATCTAAAGAGATGGCTGCAACAGGCAAAGTGACAACACTAAGCCTATCTCGCATGCTAGCTGAAGCGATTCGTCGTATCAGCAACGAAGAGTCAATCTCTGCAATGTTCAACTAATCCGAACATTTCAGTTACACTGATTTCAAAAGCACCCCTCTTTGGGGTGTTTTTTTATTTGTACTGATAACCAGAAAATCCCTTGGTCGCCCACTGCGAGAATTCTGTGCTATCATACTGCGCTTTTTGAGATTCCAGAGAGATCCTAACCTTGAGTCAACAAATCAAACTTCTTGTTGGTCTTGCTAATCCAGGACCAGAATACGCCAGAACTCGTCACAATGCGGGCGCTTGGGTTGTAGAAGAGTTAGCACGCGTTCACAACGTTACACTGAAGAACGAACCAAAGTTTTTTGGTCTAACAGGACGCATTATGGTCAATGGCCAGGATCTCCGTTTGCTTATCCCAACCACCTTCATGAATCTATCAGGTAAATCGATCGCAGCGCTTGCGAAATTTTATCAAATTAAACCTGAAGAGATCATGGTCGCTCATGACGAGCTAGACTTACCGCCAGGTGTCGCTAAGTTTAAAAAAGGTGGTGGTCACGGTGGACATAACGGTCTGCGTGACACCATTAGCAAACTGGGCAATAACAAAGATTTTTATCGTCTTCGTATTGGCATTGGTCATCCGGGACACAAAGATAAAGTGGCGGGTTTTGTATTAGGTAAAGCGCCAGCTAAAGAGCAAGAGCTTTTAGATGCAGCAGCTGATGAGGCTGTTCGTTGTCTAGATATCCTGATTAAGGATGGCCTATCTAAAGCACAAAATCGCCTCCACACGTTCAAAGCTGAATAAGGTTACTATCATGGGTTTTAAATGTGGCATCGTTGGTCTACCTAACGTAGGTAAATCAACTCTGTTCAACGCACTAACTAAAGCGGGTATCGAAGCAGCAAACTTCCCGTTCTGTACCATTGAACCAAACACTGGTGTGGTTCCTGTGCCAGATCTACGTCTAGACGCACTAGCTAAGATCGTTAACCCACAGAGAGTTCTTCCAACGACGATGGAGTTCGTGGACATCGCTGGTCTTGTTGCTGGTGCATCACGTGGTGAAGGTTTAGGTAACAAATTCCTAGCTAACATCCGTGAAACAGACGCGATTGGCCACGTTGTACGTTGTTTTGAAAACGAAAACATTGTTCATGTTTCAGGTAAAGTTTCACCTATCGAAGATATCGAAGTGATCAACCTTGAACTTGCAATGGCTGACCTTGATTCTTGTGAGCGCGCGATTCAACGTAACGCGAAGAAGGCAAAAGGCGGCGATAAAGACGCAAAATTTGAACTAACCGTACTAGAAAAACTGTTACCAGTACTAACTGAAGGCGGCATGGCACGCACAGTTGAGCTATCTAAAGAAGAATTAGCAGCAATCGGCTACCTAAACTTCCTTACACTGAAGCCAACTATGTACATTGCAAACGTAAACGAAGATGGTTTCGAAAATAACCCATATCTAGATGCGGTTCGCGAGTTCGCAGAAAAAGAAAACAACGTCGTTGTACCTGTATGTGCAGCTATCGAATCTGAACTATCTGAACTAGAAGATGAAGATCGCGAAGAATTCCTAGCGGATATGGGGATCGAAGAACCGGGACTGAACCGTGTAATTCGCTCTGGTTACGAGCTACTGACTCTACACACCTACTTCACGGCAGGTGTTAAAGAAGTACGTGCGTGGACAATCCCTGTTGGTGCAACTGCGCCTCAGGCGGCAGGTAAGATCCACACTGACTTCGAGAAAGGCTTTATTCGTGCAGAAGTAGTCGGTTACGACGATTTCATCCAATTCAATGGTGAAAATGGCGCAAAAGACGCAGGTAAATGGCGTCTAGAAGGTAAAGACTACATCGTAAAAGATGGTGATGTTGTACACTTCCGCTTCAATGTTTAATTAAATGAATGAATTTTAAACACTTCATTTACACTAAAAGCCAGCTGCTCAGCTGGCTTTTTTAATACCTTAAGTAAATGAGCAAAAATAAATTACCTAACTGCGAGCTAATTTATTTCCAGTTTTAGATCATAAACACGCCTCTTTGTTTAAAAAGGAAGCGAACGAGGTTTTTTCCGAAATTTATTAAAAAAAACTGTTGACGGATCTCACTCAACTTCGCATAATGCGCGCCGTTCCCAACGACAAGGCAACAAAGCGTTGAGAGCAAAAAATATGGTTTTTGGCTACGTAGCTCAGCTGGTTAGAGCACATCACTCATAATGATGGGGTCACAGGTTCGAATCCCGTCGTAGCCACCATTCCTAAGTGTTCTTTTTATCAGAGCAATTAGGAATAGATGCGGAAGTGGCGGAATTGGTAGACGCACCAGATTTAGGTTCTGGCGCCGCAAGGTGTGAGAGTTCAAGTCTCTCCTTCCGCACCATATTTTAAATAGTCATTGTGACTATTGCCTGCAGGTCTATCGCCAAGCGGTAAGGCAGCGGCTTTTGATGCCGCCATTCCCTGGTTCGAATCCAGGTAGACCTGCCATTATTCAAGTGAGATTCCTTTATAAAAGGGGTTGTCACTGAGAGCGTGAAGGTTTATATTGTCTCGCTCCAAAAGATGGCTACGTAGCTCAGCTGGTTAGAGCACATCACTCATAATGATGGGGTCACAGGTTCGAATCCCGTCGTAGCCACCATGAACAACGTTATTTAGGTTTTTACCAATTACCTTGATAACTACAGAATAAGTTGCGGAAGTGGCGGAATTGGTAGACGCACCAGATTTAGGTTCTGGCGCCGCAAGGTGTGAGAGTTCAAGTCTCTCCTTCCGCACCATTATTTAAGTCTCTTTTATTAGAGCAATGTAGGGCTATCGCCAAGCGGTAAGGCAGCGGCTTTTGATGCCGCCATTCCCTGGTTCGAATCCAGGTAGCCCTGCCATATATAACGATATTGAGATTTTACCAATTATCTTGATATCTACAGATCAAGTTGCGGAAGTGGCGGAATTGGTAGACGCACCAGATTTAGGTTCTGGCGCCGCAAGGTGTGAGAGTTCAAGTCTCTCCTTCCGCACC
>NZ_JAMZAP010000006.1:0-101489 GCF_024181785.1 Vibrio sp. Y42_MX_L11 | reverse complement strand
TTCAAGTCTCTCCTTCCGCACCATTCTTGATCAAAAGTTTAAAATGGCTACGTAGCTCAGCTGGTTAGAGCACATCACTCATAATGATGGGGTCACAGGTTCGAATCCCGTCGTAGCCACCATTGATTGGATTGCTAGCATAAGCTATCAGTCACGTAGATTTAAGATGCGGAAGTGGCGGAATTGGTAGACGCACCAGATTTAGGTTCTGGCGCCGCAAGGTGTGAGAGTTCAAGTCTCTCCTTCCGCACCATCTTAAATTAATCTACACTATAAGAATACGCGGAAGTGGCGGAATTGGTAGACGCACCAGATTTAGGTTCTGGCGCCGTAAGGTGTGAGAGTTCAAGTCTCTCCTTCCGCACCATTCTTTCTCTCGATAAGAGAGGTTAAGTAGTCTTTGGCTATTTACACTGTAGGGCTATCGCCAAGCGGTAAGGCAGCGGCTTTTGATGCCGCCATTCCCTGGTTCGAATCCAGGTAGCCCTGCCATTACACAACGTTGTTGAGGTTTTACCAATTACCTTGATAACTACAGAATAAGTTGCGGAAGTGGCGGAATTGGTAGACGCACCAGATTTAGGTTCTGGCGCCGCAAGGTGTGAGAGTTCAAGTCTCTCCTTCCGCACCATTATCGGAAAACCCAGCATGATTTTGCTGGGTTTTTTCTTTTTTTGGTTCTGGACTCGGGAAATCATTAGATTTGCCGAATTAAAAAAGCGAGCTCATGGCTCGCTTTTTTTCTATCTGTGGATTGAGTAACTTACTACATACCTAAAGCGTATTTCAGTACTTGAGCCTTGATCGGTCCTGAGTTTTCAGCAAACTTCAATGCAGCATTACGTACAAACTTCAATGGCCCAAGGTCGTTGCTAAAACCTTTATAGAAAAAGTCCATGCCAGTCTGCATGAGTAAGTTGTCAGGTCGACGTGCACGTTCGTATTTCGCGAGTAAGGCATCTTCCAGCTGTTCTTGGTGTTCTGTTACCGAAAGGAGAACGTCTACATCTTTGAAGCCTAAGTTTACCCCTTGCCCTGCAAGCGGGTTAATCGTATGGGCAGAGTCCCCCACTAACACGCAATTTTTGCTTGAGTAGCTTTGCGCATGACGACGAGTGAGTGGGAATGAGCCAAACTGTAAAACTTCAATATCGCCCAATTCAGCAGGGAAATGACGTAAGATTTCTTCCCTTAGTTGAGGTTTACCCATCGCACACAGTTGTTTAATGCGTTTTGGCGAGTCATACCAAACCAACGAACCTTGGCCTACTTCTTGACCGTCTTCATTAGTCAAAGAGCACAAAGGTAAAAATGAACGCGGGCCTGAAGGAGTAAATTGTTGCCAAGTGATATCTTGCTGTGGCAATTCTGTTTTCACGTTAATCAACATGCAGTGTTGTCGGTAATCCCACGCAGTCACACCAATTCCAGCCAATTGACGAACTTTAGAGTTTGCACCATCAGCACCAATTACCCAGTTAGCTTCAAACTGCACCCCACTTTCTAGTGTCACAAGGTTTACATCTGCAAACTCAATGTCTTTTAATCGCTCGGGACACATCACGGTTAGATTGTCATACTGAGAGAAGACTTGCCAAAGACCTAATTGGATTAGGCGGTTTTCAACGATATAACCTAGCTGCTCCAATGACAGTTCATCAGAGTGAAAACGAGTACGGCACTCCGGGTGCTCCCAAGTTTCTAAACGCCGATAAGGGCAAACTCGCATACTTTTAATTTCTGACCATGCGCCGAGTGAATCAAGTAACTCCACCGACTGGTGCGAAATCGCAGATACGCGAATATCCATCGCCTGAGCGGCATCAAAAGCTTTGGGTTTTGCACCTTCAACCAAGACAACGCTTCTGCCCTGCTTGGCAAATCCAACAGCGACGGCTGCCCCAACCATACCGCCACCGATCACGGCGATGTCATACTTGTTCATTTTTTACTCTTCATCGTGCTGATTAATTGGCGTTTTTTATTGTACTTTCCATGGCTATTTTTACAAAATTGTTTAACAAAAAACCTTGTTCTGCATAGGGCGAAAAACTAGATTTCATCAGGCTTTGCAGAGAATTAGCCAGATCACTAGTCAGGTGCTTTTTAAAGCAGTACAATACGCCGCTTACCGCCGTGATGGCGGCTATAATTTGAGCAATAGCTCTCCAATTTAAGTACAACTGAACGAGCGAAAGTGAGATGAGTAAGAAACTGCTAATTAAAACCTGGGGCTGCCAGATGAACGAATACGATTCATCAAAAATGGCCGACCTGCTTAATGCTGCAAACGGCTACGAGCTGACGGAAGAGCCAGAGGAAGCAGACGTACTTCTACTTAACACCTGTTCGATCCGTGAAAAAGCGCAAGAGAAAGTTTTCCACCAGCTTGGCCGCTGGAAAACACTAAAAGATAAAAAACCTGGCGTAGTTATCGGTGTAGGTGGTTGTGTAGCAACGCAAGAAGGTGACCATATTCGTGAACGTGCACCATACGTCGACGTTATTTTTGGCCCACAAACTCTGCACCGCCTACCTGAGATGATCAAACAATCTCAGTCGGATGACGCACCAGTTATGGACATTTCGTTCCCAGAGATCGAAAAGTTCGACCGCCTACCAGAGCCTCGTGCGGAAGGCGCGACAGCATTCGTTTCTATTATGGAAGGCTGCTCGAAGTACTGTACTTACTGTGTCGTACCGTACACTCGTGGTGAAGAAGTAAGCCGTCCAATGGATGACGTGCTGTTCGAAATCGCACAGCTTGCTGAACAAGGCGTACGTGAAGTAAACCTACTGGGTCAAAACGTAAACGCGTACCGCGGTCCAACACACGACGGTGAAATCTGTTCATTTGCAGAACTGCTTCGTTTGGTTGCGTCTATCGATGGTATCGACCGTATTCGTTTCACAACGAGCCACCCGCTAGAATTCACTGACGACATCATCGCGGTTTACGAAGATACGCCTGAGCTTGTGAGCTTCCTGCACTTACCTGTGCAAAGTGGTAGTGACCGTATCCTAACTATGATGAAACGCCCTCACACCGCTATCGAGTACAAGTCGATCATCCGTAAACTGCGTAAAGCTCGTCCTGATATTCAAATCAGTTCAGACTTTATTGTTGGTTTCCCTGGTGAGACAGACAAAGACTTCCAAGACACAATGAAGCTAATCAAAGATGTCGACTTTGACATGAGCTTCAGCTTCATCTTCTCTCCACGTCCAGGTACGCCAGCAGCGGATTACCCTTGTGATGTATCAGAACAAGTGAAGAAAGAGCGCCTTTACGAACTACAGCAAACTATCAATGCTCAAGCGATGCGTTACTCTCGCTTAATGCTTGGCACAGAACAACGTGTTCTAGTTGAAGGTCCTTCGAAGAAAAACCTAATGGAACTGCGCGCTCGTACAGAAAACAACCGTGTAGTAAACTTTGAAGGTAGTGCAGACCTAATTGGTCAGTTCGTTGATGTGAAGATCGTAGACGTATTTGCGAACTCACTGCGTGGTGAGCTAGTACGTACTGAAAAAGACATGGATCTTCGTAGTGTGATTTCCCCAACGCAGATGATGGCGAAAACACGTCGCGAAGATGAGCTGGGTGTAGCTACTTTTACGCCATAAGCTCGTATAAATAGCCATGGAGAGCCTGGTCGTTATCAGGCTCTCATTAAGTGGCAAAAAATGAGAGGCAACATTGAGTAATAAAATCGTAACTCTAGAAATCAACCTAGAACCTTCCGACAACCGCCGACTTGCTAGCCTGTGCGGTCCATTCGATGACAACATCAAGCATTTAGAACGTCGTCTAGGCGTTGAAATTAACCACCGTAGTGACCATTTTACAATTGTCGGTAAACCTCATACCGCATCAGCTGCGCTGGATATCCTGAAAACTCTGTATGTTGATACCGCACCTGTACGAGGTGAGATCCCAGACATTGAGCCTGAACAGATCCATTTAGCGATTAAAGAGTCAGGTGTTCTTGAGCAGAATACTGAGTCTAATATCGAGCATGGTAAAGAAGTCTTCGTCAAAACCAAGAAAGGCGTGATCAAACCACGTACGCCAAACCAAGCTCAGTACTTGGTTAATATGGTCACGCATGATATTTCTTTTGGTATTGGCCCAGCTGGTACAGGTAAAACTTATCTTGCTGTTGCAGCAGCAGTTGACGCACTAGAGCGCCAAGAGATCCGTCGTATTCTATTGACGCGCCCTGCGGTTGAAGCCGGTGAGAAACTGGGCTTCCTACCTGGTGACTTAAGCCAGAAAGTCGACCCATACCTACGTCCGCTATACGATGCCCTATTTGAAATGTTGGGCTTTGAGCGCGTAGAGAAGCTGATTGAACGTAACGTGATTGAGGTAGCCCCTCTTGCTTACATGCGTGGTCGTACTCTAAACGACGCTTTCATCATTCTTGATGAGAGTCAGAACACCACGGTTGAGCAGATGAAGATGTTCCTAACGCGTATTGGTTTTAACTCTCGCGCAGTTATCACTGGTGACGTCACGCAAATCGACTTACCTCGTGGTGCAAAATCGGGTCTTCGTCATGCTATTGAAGTACTAAGCGAAGTCGACGACATCAGCTTTAACTTCTTTTTAGCAGACGACGTTGTACGTCACCCAGTGGTTGCTCGTATCGTTAACGCGTATGAGAAGTGGGAAGCACAAGACCAGAAAGAGCGTAAAGAGTTCGAGAAGCGTCGTCGTGAAGAACGCGATGCGAAGTTATTAGAAGCAGCGAAAGCCGAACTGAATGCACAAGTTGCTTCCACTAAGGAATAATCATGGCGATTGAACTTGATCTGCAACTGGCAGTCGAAAATGAAGAAGGGCTGCCTTCGCAGCAAGATTTCCAATTGTGGCTAGATAAGACGATTCCTCTCTTCCAGCCACAAGCCGAAGTCACCATTCGCATTGTGGATGAACAAGAAAGTCACACGCTTAACCATGAGTATCGTGGTAAAGATAAACCGACCAATGTGTTGTCTTTTCCATTTGAAGCCCCTCCAGGTATGGAAATAGATTTACTTGGCGACTTAATTATTTGCCGCCAAGTCGTTGAAAAAGAGGCAATTGAACAGAACAAGCCTCTGTTAGCACATTGGGCGCATATGGTTGTACATGGCAGCTTGCATCTGCTAGGTTATGATCATATTGAGGATGACGAAGCCGAAGAGATGGAGTCCCTCGAAACCGAAATCATGCAAGGTATGGGCTATGAAGACCCTTACATTGCTGAAAAAGAGTAGCCATTGGCTATTCAGCAGGGAAAGGCGAACCACCAAAATGATTCTCGTGTTCGCCTCTCTATGTGTGCTATCACACTTCTGATAGCGTTACTTAATTGAGAAACAATGAACGAAGATAATTCTCCCTCTTCTAACGAAGATAAGAAAGAAAAGGCAGAAGGTCCGAGTAGAAAGTCCTTCTTTGAACGTCTAGGTCAATTATTTCAGGGCGAACCAAAAGATCGCCAAGAGCTTGTGGATGTTATCCGTGACTCTGAAGTCAATGACCTGATTGACCATGACACCCGCGATATGCTTGAAGGTGTTATGGAAATCTCCGAAATGCGCGTGCGTGACATTATGATCCCGCGTTCGCAAATGGTTACGGTTGAGCGTACTCACGACCTTGATACCTTGGTTGCCTTGATTACCGATGCTCAACACTCTCGCTACCCTGTGATCAGCGAAGATAAAGACCATGTGGAAGGCATTCTTCTTGCGAAGGACTTACTTAAATACTTAGGCTCAGGCAGTAATCCATTTGATATCGAAGAAGTTATTCGACCAGCCGTTGTGGTACCAGAAAGTAAACGCGTTGATCGACTGCTGAAAGAGTTCCGTGAAGAACGTTATCATATGGCCATTGTTGTCGATGAATTCGGTGGTGTTTCTGGTCTTGTGACCATTGAAGATATCCTTGAAGAAATCGTCGGGGATATCGAAGATGAATTCGATGAAAGCGAAGAGACAGACATTCGTAAGCTTAGTAAGCATACGTTTGCTGTCAGAGCGCTGACAACCATCGAAGAGTTTAATGAGACATTTGGAACTAACTTCAGCGATGAGGAAGTAGATACCGTTGGTGGCATGGTCATGACTGCCTTTGGTCACTTACCTTCTCGTGGTGAACTGGTTGAAATTGAAGGTTACAACTTCAAAGTCACCGCTGCCGATAACCGTCGTGTCATTCAACTCCAAGTGACGATCCCAGACGAAGAAACCCTGGTTGAAGCCACTCAAGAGTAACGCGATACCCATTGGGAATCTCAGAAATAATGATGAATGAACTCTTTCATCGCCTCAAGCGGCCCTTAGTGGCCGCTTTTGTTGGCGCCTCTACTACGCTCGCTTTTGCACCTTACCAGTTGTGGCCTGTTGCCATTCTTAGCCCAGCTATTCTACTGATTCTTCTTGCTAACCAAACTCCGAAACGTGCACTGTGGATTGGCTATGCTTGGGGGTTGGGTCAATTTGCAACTGGCGTTAGCTGGGTGTACGTCAGTATCTCCGGCTTTGGTGGCATGCCACTGATTGCCAATTTATTTTTAATGGACTTGCTTGTCGCCTACTTGGCTGTTTATTCAGGCTTATTTGCTTGGCTTAACAACAAGCTATTTCCTCAATTCACACTCACAAAAGCGCTTCTCGCTGCGCCCGCTTTATGGCTAATCAGTGATTGGTTGCGTGGTTGGGTGATGACCGGCTTCCCGTGGCTATGGCTAGGCTACAGCCAGATTGATGCTCCACTAGCAAGCTTTGCGCCTATCGGTGGCGTGGAACTGCTCACTCTGTTTATCCTTATTAGTGCGGGGGCATTAGCCTATGCTTGGGTTCATAAACAGTGGCTGATGGTGATTATTCCTACGGTACTACTCAGCACAGGCTTTGGGATTCGAAACTACGATTGGGTAACACCTCGGCCAGAAGACACGACTAAGCTCGCGCTGATTCAAGGTAACGTTGACCAAAACCTTAAGTGGCTGCCAAGCCAACGTTGGCCAACCATCATGAAATACGCCGATCTCACTCGTGAAAACTGGGACGCTGATATTATCGTCTGGCCAGAAGCTGCAATTCCTGCTTTTGAAATTGAAGTGCCTTCATTTTTGAGCAATATTGACAGCGCAGCAAAAATGAATAATAGCGCAATCATCACTGGTGTCGTCAACCAAGCTGAGGATCGACAGTTCTACAACAGTATTCTGTCCCTTGGCATCACACCATACGGTGACTACAGTTTCGACTTGAGCGAACGCTACCATAAGCATCACCTATTACCGTTTGGTGAGTTTGTTCCATTTGAGGATATTCTGCGCCCATTAGCGCCATTCTTTAACTTACCGATGTCGTCGTTTAGCCGTGGGGCTTTTGTGCAGCCCAACATCGTTGCGAATGGCATGCACATGGCACCAGCGCTTTGCTATGAGATCATCTTTAATGAGCAAGTACGTCAAAATGTGACTGACGAAACAGACTTCATTCTAACGCTATCGAACGACGCATGGTTTGGTCACTCTATCGGCCCTCTTCAGCATATGGAGATCGCCCGTATGCGTGCCTTAGAATTAGGTAAACCGCTCATCCGCTCGACTAACAACGGATTAACAGCGGTAACCGATCACAAGGGAAAAATCGTTGAGCAAGTACCGCAGTTTGAAACTGCAGTGCTACGCGCAGAGCTCACCCCAACCAATGGGAAAACGCCATATCGAATCGTAGGTACTTGGCCATTGTATATTTGGGTGGGATTAAGTTTAGCGCTGGCTTTCGGTTTAAGAAGAAAACAGAGCTGATAACAGCTTGAAAGTAGAAAAGACAAAAAAGAGGCGACCAAGCCTCTTTTTTATTCATTGCATTATACAGTCGTTACGCGCCATTTATGGCTTTAATGACTGGCGAGTAAAGCCTTTGTGACCACATTTAATACACGGAATGATTACAGTTGGGTGGTTATACGTTGTCTTGTGACCACACTCATCACAGACCAAGGTACCTAAGCCTATCACCTCTCCTGCTTCATATAGCCCTTGATGCTCTAAGTCATCGAACAACTCAACCCACTCAACTTTAGTTCGGTCTGTAATCTCTAACAGCCCTTGCCATATCGAATCCGCAATCGTTAAGTAAAACGGACCACTTTTACTGTCCTCGTAACTCTCTGAAAACTCTTTTAAGTCTGCTTTAAGGTACGCTTTGATTAAAGCCAATTCATCTTTGGTCAAGTCATTAGCAGCATCCACCACTTTGCCCGACGTCTCAATCGCTTTGTTAACTTCTTCCGGACTGTGCTTCAAGGTTTCAATCACATCCTCGAGCATTTCCTCATAACCTGTTTTACGTTTAGGCATAACTGACCTCCATCTTTCTCCTACCTGCGTCACTTAAGGGCGCATGGGTACAGATTGGCTATTGTTGTGATCCCTAGCTTTAGGTATTCTATGACGATCTATTTAAGTCTGTTCTAACCGAACTCACAAATTCCAAGATAACGGATACCATCGATGCAAGAACAATACAACCCACAAGATATTGAACAAAAAGTTCAAAAGCACTGGGATGACAACAAAACCTTTGTTGTAAGTGAAGACCCAAATAAAGAAAAATTCTACTGTCTATCCATGTTCCCATACCCAAGTGGTCGACTGCACATGGGTCACGTGCGCAACTACACTATCGGTGATGTAGTATCTCGTTTCCAACGCCTACAAGGTAAAAACGTGATGCAACCAATCGGTTGGGACGCATTCGGTCTACCTGCAGAAAACGCAGCAGTAAAAAACAAAACTGCACCAGCACCTTGGACTTACGAAAACATCGAATACATGAAGAACCAACTTAAGCTTCTAGGCTTTGGTTACGATTGGAACCGTGAATTCGCAACATGTACGCCTGAGTACTACCGCTGGGAACAAGAGTTCTTCACTAAACTTTACGAGAAAGGTTTAGTTTACAAAAAGACGTCTTCTGTTAACTGGTGTCCTAACGACCAAACTGTTCTTGCAAACGAGCAGGTTGAAGACGGTTGTTGCTGGCGTTGTGATACGCCTGTAGAGCAAAAAGAAATCCCTCAATGGTTCATCAAAATCACTGAATATGCTCAAGAGCTACTAGACGACCTAGACAAGCTTGAAGGTTGGCCTGAAATGGTGAAAACCATGCAGCGCAACTGGATTGGCCGATCTGAAGGCGTTGAGCTGAAGTTTGAGGTTAAGGGTCAACAAGACCTAGAAGTTTACACGACACGTCCAGATACGCTAATGGGTGTGACTTACGTGGGCATCGCAGCCGGCCACCCTCTTGCAGCTCTTGCTGCAGAGAACAACCCAGAGCTTGCAGCGTTTATCGACGAATGTAAGAACAACAAGGTTGCAGAAGCTGAGCTAGCGACAATGGAGAAGAAAGGTATGGCTACTGGCCTTACTGCTATTCATCCATTGAACGGCCGTGAAGTACCAGTATACGTAGCAAACTTCGTATTGATGGACTACGGTACAGGCGCGGTAATGGCAGTACCTGCACACGACCAACGTGACTACGAGTTCGCAACGAAGTACGGTCTAGACATCGTGCCAGTTATCAAGCCTGCTGATGGCAGCGAGCTAGACATCTCTGAAGCAGCATACACAGAGAAAGGCGTACTGTTCGATTCAGGTGAATTCGACGGCCTAGAATTCCAAGCGGCGTTCGATGCAATTGCAGCGAAGCTAGAAGCAGAAGGCAAAGGCACTAAGACTGTAAACTTCCGTCTACGCGACTGGGGTGTATCTCGTCAACGTTACTGGGGCGCACCAATCCCAATGGTAACGACTGAAGACGGTGAAGTTCACCCAGTACCTGCTGACCAACTACCAGTGATTCTTCCAGAAGACGTGGTAATGGACGGCGTAACCAGCCCAATCAAAGCAGATAAAGAATGGGCGAAGACCACATTCAACGGCGAACCTGCTCTACGTGAGACAGATACGTTCGATACGTTCATGGAATCTTCTTGGTACTACGCGCGTTACTGTTCACCGCAAGCAGACGACATCCTAGATCCAGAAAAAGCAAACTACTGGCTACCAGTAGACCAGTACATCGGCGGTATCGAGCACGCTTGTATGCACCTACTGTACTCACGCTTCTTCCACAAGTTGCTACGTGACGCGGGCTACGTAACGTCTGACGAACCGTTCAAGCAGCTACTATGTCAAGGCATGGTACTAGCTGACGCGTTCTACTTCGAGAACGAGAAAGGCGGTAAAGAATGGGTTGCTCCAACAGACGTAGCTGTTGAACGTGATGGTAAAGGCCGCATTACTTCTGCTAAAGACACTGAAGGTCGCGATGTAACGCACTCAGGCATGATCAAGATGTCTAAGTCTAAGAACAACGGTATCGACCCTCAAGAAATGGTAGATAAGTACGGCGCTGACACAGTACGTCTATTCATGATGTTCGCGTCTCCAGCAGACATGACGCTTGAATGGCAAGAGTCTGGCGTAGAAGGTGCGAATCGCTTCCTGAAACGTGTTTGGAAACTAGTGAAAGAGCACACAGCGAAAGGCGCAGCAGAAGCAGTAGATACCGCAGCGCTTTCTGGTGATCAAAAAGCACTTCGCCGTGACGTTCACAAAACTATCGCGAAAGTGACGGACGATATCGCTCGTCGTCAAACATTCAACACCGCGATCGCAGCGATCATGGAGCTGATGAACAAACTAGCGAAAGCGCCTCAAGAATCTGCGCAAGATCGTGCAATCCTTGACGAAGCACTGAAAGCTATTGTTGTCATGCTTTACCCTATCACTCCGCATATCTCATACGAGCTATGGGCAGCACTAGGTGAAACAGACATTGATAACGCGGCATGGCCGACGTTTGACGAAAAAGCGCTAGTTGAAGACGAAAAAACTATCGTTGTTCAAGTTAACGGTAAGCTACGTGCGAAGCTAACAGTCCCAGCGGATATCTCTAAAGACGATATCGAACAGCTTGGTCTAAACGACGAAAACGTGGTTAAGTTCACTGATGGCCTGACTATTCGTAAAGTCATTTACGTTCCAGGTAAACTGCTGAACATCGTTGCAAACTAATCACAGCTTGCAATTTGTCTCTGTTTAGCGAACTTATTTGTTAACCAAGAGTCATTAAACAGGGTAGTTCGCTACCCTGTTTATTTACCTCAAACCATTCACATGAGTGGTTTAAGGTAAATAACCCCTTCAATTTAGGATGAATACAATCAATGCGCTTTTTCTCTTTGATTAAACTACCAGTGGTATTGGTATTAGCGGGGCTTCTTTCTGCCTGTGGTTTTCACCTTCGCGGCGAGTATTCCGTACCGGAAGAGCTGCACACTATGTCTTTCTCCAGCTACGATGAATACAGTGAATTAACTCGCTATGTTCGCTCTCAACTCGAACTGAACAAAGTTGAACTTGTTCAACCATCATCGACTGTACCCAACCTTCATTTGACGGAAGCGACTATCGATGAGCGTACACTGTCTCTGTATCAAAATAGCCGTGCAGCAGAAAAAGAGCTGACATACGTAGTAAAATACCGTGTGACGATTCCTGGCTATGGCTCTAAAAACTTTACGACAACAGTAAACCGCAACTACCTAGACAACCCGTTGACGGCACTTGCAAAATCTGTTGAACGTGACGTAATTGAAGACGAGATGCGCTTGCAAGCTGCAAAACAGATGATGCGCCAGTTGGGCCGTATTCGTGCCGAATATGAAGCAGGACAAATCTCTGAGCCAGCGAACACAAACTCTTAATCACTATGCGAATTTATGCCGATAAATTAACGGATCATTTAACTAAACACGTTAAACAAGTTTACCTAATCTTTGGTAATGAGCCGTTACTGATTCAAGAGAGCCGCCAAGCAATCCAAAAGGCAGCGTTTCAACAAGGTTTTGAGGAAAAACACCGTTTTGCGGTAGACGCAAGCATCGACTGGAATCAAGTTTACGATTGCTTCCAAGCGATGAGCCTGTTCTCAAACCGTCAATTGATCGAGCTTGAAATTCCAGAGAGTGGCGTGACAACCGCCGTCAGCAAAGAGCTGCAAACACTGTGTGATATGCTGCATGATGACATCATGCTCGTCATTGTTGGTAGCAAACTGACCAAAGCCCAAGAAAATGCGAAATGGTTCAAAGCATTAAGCTCAAAAGGCGACTGGGTAAGCTGTTTGTCGCCAGATCTACAACGCTTACCTATGTTCATTCAGGCACGTTGCCGCACGTTGGGCCTAAAACCCGATCAACAATCACTGCAAATGTTGGCTCAATGGCATGAAGGTAACCTGTTTGCATTGTCACAAAGCTTAGAGAAATTGGCCCTACTCTACCCGGATGGTGAGCTGACCATCATACGTTTAGAGGAAGCCCTAAGTCGCCATAATCACTTTACTACGTTTAACTGGATCGACGCCTTACTGGCAGGTAAAGCAAACCGTGCACAACGTATTCTTCGCCAACTTGAGGCGGAAGGGGTCGAGACCGTGATCTTGATTCGAAGTGTACAAAAAGAGTTGAGCCAACTTTTAAATATGCATCAAGACTTAACTCAAATGGGAATGAACCAGGTATTTGAGAAATATCGAGTTTGGCAAAACAAGCGTCCACTCTATAACGCAGCACTGACCCGCTTATCGGCGAGTCGTATTTGTGCATTGCTCTCCTTGTTGGCTCAAGCAGAGATAAAAGCCAAAACTCAATATGACGAGTCTGTATGGCCAACTATTCATCAGTTGAGCTTAGAAACCTGCTCTCCTGATATTAAGCTGGCAATTTAAAAATCAAAGCGTGATATAGTGCGCGACCTGTTTTGCAAGCAAGAATGTAAAACACTGTAGAGATAAGAGACAAACCGAGGAAAACCGAGTGCTTCGCGAAGAACTGAAAGACTTTTTAGCTGATAAAGCCGACGACATGAAAGCGGAAGACATTATCGTCCTAAATGTGGAAGATAAATCAAGCGTGACAGATTACATGATCATCTGTACTGGCACATCCAAACGCCACGTTTCATCCATCGCTGACCACGTTGCAACAGAAGTGAAAAAAGCCGGTCTTGAGCCACTAGGAATGGAAGGTGAAAACGAAGGTGAATGGGTAGTCCTAGATATGGGCGACGCCATGCTTCACGTGATGCAAGAAGAGCACCGCGAACTCTACCAGCTAGAAAAACTCTGGGGTTAATCTTTTGAAAATTCAACTAATTGCTGTTGGCACAAAAATGCCAAAATGGGTTGAGGAAGGCTTTCAAGAATATCGTCGCCGTTTCCCACATGATATGCCATTGGAGTTGATTGAAATCTCTGCTGGCAAACGTGGAAAAAATGCCGATATCGCTCGCATCCTGCAAAAAGAAGGGGAAGCGATGCTCGCTGCGGTACCAAAAGGCAACCGTATCGTCACGTTAGATATCCCAGGTAAAAAATGGGACACTCCTCAACTTGCTGAGCAGTTAGAAGCTTGGAAATTAGATGGCCGTGATGTATCAATCTTAATCGGCGGTCCTGAAGGACTCGCTCCTGCATGCAAAGCTGCAGCAGACCAAAGCTGGTCATTGTCTGCCTTAACGCTACCCCACCCTTTAGTGCGTATCGTAATGGCAGAAAGCTTGTACCGAGCGTGGAGCATCACCGCGAACCATCCTTACCACCGCGAATAATCGTTGTTTAACTTTAGAGCCAAGCGTTAATGATTCGTAAGCGCCGCAGTCAAATCCGAGATTATCAAGCCGAAGCGCGTCTGTTTGCCAGCCGCGCTATTGTCGCTTTTATCGGCATTGTTCTCTTGATGGGAGCTCTGGTCGCCAATATGTACAACATTCAGGTGAACCAGTTTCAAGATTATCAAACCCGCTCGAACGATAACCGTATCAAAGTGGTTCCTATCGCGCCTAACCGAGGTCTGATTTATGATCGAAATGGTGTTTTACTGGCAGAGAACCGTCCCGTCTTTAACTTAGAACTGACTCCAGAAAAAATTAAAGACATTGATGCAACCATCCAAGAACTACAAACCATTCTGGAAATTACCCCAGATCAGATTGAACGTTTCCACCAAGAGCGTAAACGGACTCGTCGATTTAAGTCGGTCCCACTGCTTACCCAACTGAACGAAAAACAAGTAGCGGTATTCTCCGTCAATCAGTACCGCTTTCCTGGTGTAGAAATAAGTGCGACCTTAAAGCGCTACTACCCTTTCAGCGAAGTCTTAACCCACGTGATTGGTTACGTTTCTCGAATCAATGATCGCGACATGCAGCGCCTGATCCGAGAAGAAAAAGACGCAAACTATCAAGCCACTCGCGACATTGGTAAGCTGGGTATCGAAAAATACTACGAAGACCTCTTACACGGTACGGCCGGGTATCAAGAAGTCGAAGTAAACAGCCGCGGCCGCGTGATTCGTACGTTAAAGTACGTTCCACCTGTACCCGGAAAAGACATCGTTTTAAACCTTGATATCAACTTGCAGCTGTACGTACACCAATTATTGGATGGCCGCAGAGGCAGTGCTGTAGTGATCGATCCTAGAGACAACGGCGTGCTGGCTATGGTTTCAAGCCCTAGCTACGACCCTAACTCGTTCGTGCACGGAATCTCGGGTAAAGACTATCGCGCCCTTTTGAACGATAAAAACCGTCCTTTGGTCAACCGTACCACACTTGGCATTTACCCACCTGCGTCTACCATCAAACCATTTATGGCGGTAGCCGCGCTGCAAGAAGGTGTCGTCACACCTAACACCACGCGAAATGATCCTGGTTATTGGCGCATACCAAACTCCAACACTCGCCCATTCCGTGACTGGTTGCGTTGGGGGCACGGACGCGTCGATATCATTAAGTCGATCGAAGAGTCTGTTGATACCTTCTACTATCAAATCGCTTATGACATGGGTATTGACCGTATTTCGAATTGGATGATGATGTTCGGTTTTGGTGATTACACTGGCATCGATATCTACGAAGAAAGTAAGGCGAATATGCCGACTCGTGACTGGAAAATGTCTCGCCATAAAACCCCGTGGTACAAAGGCGATACGATCCCTGTGGGTATCGGTCAAGGTTATTGGACAGCAACACCAATGCAAATCGCCAAAGCGACCTCCGTATTAGTAAATGAGGGAGAAGTGATCGCACCTCACTTGCTCAAAGCGACGATAGAGAACGGCAACGACTTCGAAGAACAACAAACAACAGAATACGTGACTTACCCGCCAATCAAGAATGTACCGAAAAAGTACTGGGATATGGCGAAAGAAGGCATGCGTCGTGTAAACCATGGCACGCGCGGAACAGCTCGCCGCTCATTCTACAAAATGAGTTATCAAACAGCGGGTAAATCAGGTACTGCGCAAGTCTTCGGTCTGGGTGAAAACGAAGAGTACAACGCAGATGAGATCGCCGAGCACTTACGTGACCATGCGTTATTTACTGGCTTTGCACCATTTGATGATCCTAAAGTGGTCGTCACTGTAGTGCTAGAAAACGCCGGCGGTGGTTCTAGCAACGGAGCCCCAGTAGTGAGAAAGATCTTTGATCGAGTCGTACTTGGCCCAGAAGAAATTGAGCCTGATAACAATGCGAAGAAAGAGGTAAAACAGTAATGAAGATGGATCCCTCTACAGGTAAAAATCGCGCCCTGTTTGAACGCTTCCATATCGACTTACCACTCCTACTTGGCATATTGGCCCTGATGGGGTTTGGCCTAGTGATCATGTACAGCGCCAGTGGCCAAAGTTTACTGATGATGGATCGCCAAGCTATGCGAATGGTGCTTTCACTCGTTGTGATGATCGTTCTTGCGCAGCTTTCTCCACGAACCTACGAGAGCTTGGCACCTTTGATGTTCGTCGGCGGCGTCATACTGCTCTTTGGCGTGCTGTTTTTCGGTGAAGCCTCGAAAGGCGCACAGCGTTGGCTTAACCTCGGTTTTGTGCGCTTTCAACCTTCTGAGTTATTGAAGCTCGCGGTGCCATTAATGGTGGCACGCTATGTTGGTCGACAGCCCCTTCCGCCAACACTAAAAACACTCATCGTTGCACTGATTATGGTCTGCTTACCAACCATCCTCATTGCAAAACAGCCTGACTTAGGGACCTCTATCCTAATCGCCGCTTCCGGTATTTTTGTTATCTTCCTCGCGGGCATTAGTTGGAAAATCATCGCTGGTGCCGCCATCGCACTCGGTGGTTTCATTCCGATTTTGTGGTTCTTCTTGATGCGCGAATACCAAAAAGTTCGCGTACGTACTCTGTTTAACCCAGAGTCAGATCCGCTTGGTGCGGGATACCACATTATTCAGAGTAAAATCGCGATTGGCTCTGGTGGTATTTCAGGCAAAGGTTGGTTGCAAGGCACTCAATCACAACTGGAATTTCTTCCTGAACGACACACTGACTTTATCTTTGCAGTAATTGCTGAAGAATGGGGTATGATTGGCTTCCTTTGCCTTTTAGCCATCTATCTATTTATTATTGGACGAGGTTTATACCTCGCCAGCCAAGCGCAAACTGCATTTGGACGAATGATGGCAGGCAGTATTGTACTCAGCTTCTTCGTGTATATTTTTGTAAATATCGGCATGGTAAGTGGCATCCTACCTGTAGTAGGTGTACCGTTGCCACTCATTAGTTATGGCGGCACATCAATGGTAACCTTGATGGCTGGCTTTGGTATTCTGATGTCAATTCATACGCACCGAAAAGCATTCTCTAAGGCGACCTAGACATGCAAAAACGCGCTTTATATTCCTTGGTTTTCTCAGCTCTTATTTTGGCAGGCTGTTCATCCACCAGCCAAAAAACGCAAGACGGCCGTTACGAACTCGAATCCGATGTTGCACCTGATACACCGCTTTCAGTCGAACACATCGAGGATGCGCACCCTAAATACGAACCTTACAGCTTAGGTGGCAACAAGGATTACCACTTGCGCGGAAAAGACTACAAGATAGTTCGCGATGCCAAAGGCTTTAAGGAAAAAGGCCGAGCGTCTTGGTATGGGAAAAAGTTCCAAGGTCATTTGACTTCCAATGGCGAAATTTATGACATGTACTCAATGACGGCTGCGCATAAAACGCTACCGTTACCAAGTTACGTAAAAGTCACCAACACTGACAACGGCAAAACTACCGTAGTACGAGTTAATGACCGAGGTCCGTTTCACGATGGCCGTATTATCGATTTAAGCTATGCCGCAGCACATAAGTTAGATGTGATAAAAACAGGCACCGCGAACGTGGAAATTGAAGTGATCAGTATCAATCAGCCCACGGACAAAAAGTCATTAGAAGCGCACCCTAAGTACGTTATTCAGGTGGCATCATCAAAAAATGAAGAGCGCGCGCGAACTTTAGGCACCGAGCTTGGTCAAAAACTGGATACAGAAACTTTCCTAGAAAGTGCGAAAGAGTCTTATCGCTTGTTGTTAGGGCCATTTACTGACTATTCCCTGACGCAAGCCACTCTAGATAAAGTAAAGTTGCTCGGCTATTCGTCTGCATTTATTAAAAAACACAACACTGCCAAATGACCTAGTGTCATGAATTTCTCCTCGATCCCCTCTTACATAGCTGGGGATTCTGATAAGATGTCCGCAGTTAACCCAAAAATTTGAATTACCATGAATAAAAATAAGTTTGTGAAATCTATTCTCGTTTCTTCGGTTGCCCTTTCTGCAACTTTCGCTCAATCTGCTCTTGCATCACCTATCGTTGTTCCAGATGCCCCTCAAATCGCGGCGAAGGGCTACGTACTGATGGATTACCATTCAGGTAAAGTGCTGGCAGAGAAAGAGATGAACACAAAGTTGTCTCCAGCCAGTCTGACTAAGATGATGACCAGCTACGTAATCGGCCAAGAACTAGCGCGTGGTAATATCTCAGAAGATGACGATGTCACCATCAGTAAAAATGCATGGGCGAAAAACTTCCCTGAATCATCAAAAATGTTCATTGAAGTGGGCACAACTGTAAAAGTACGTGACCTAAACCGCGGTATCATCGTCCAGTCTGGTAACGATGCCTGTGTAGCAATGGCTGAACATATTGCAGGCTCAGAAGATGCGTTTGTTGACCTAATGAACGCTTGGGCCAACACACTAGGTATGACGAACTCGCACTTTGCTAACGTTCATGGTCTAGATAACGCTGAGCTGTACTCGACACCATACGACATGGCATTGCTAGGTAAAGCCCTGATCCGTGACGTACCAAATGAGTACCGCGTGTACTCAGAGAAGAAATTCACTTACAACGGCATCACCCAATACAACCGTAACGGTCTACTTTGGGATAAGAGCATGAACGTTGATGGCATCAAAACGGGTCACACAAGCAATGCAGGTTACAGCCTAGTAAGTTCAGCAACTGAAGGCCAAATGCGTTTGGTTGCGGTCGTTATGGGCACGAAAGATGCCAATGCTCGTAAGTCAGAAAGCAAAAAGCTACTAAGCTACGGCTTCCGTTTCTTCGAAACAGTAGCACCGCACAAAGCAGGTGAAACGTTCGTTGAAGAAAAAGTGTGGATGGGTAACAAAGACACTGTAGCGTTGGGCCTTGACCAAGATACTTACGTAACACTACCACGTGGTGAAGCGAAAAACCTAAAAGCCAGCTTCGTCCTTGAAAAAGAGCTAGAAGCCCCAATTAATAAAGGTGATGTAGTTGGTAAGCTATACTATCAGATCGATGGTGAAGATATTGCCGAATACCCACTAATGGCACTAGAAACCGTAGAGCAAGGTAGTCTATTTAGCCGCATGTGGGATTACATCGTATTGTTATTCAAGAGCTTCTTCTAAGAAGGACGTTAGAGTAGCAAACTTATTCGCAAAGCCGCCTGAAAGGGCGGCTTTTTAAGTTTGAGATCCTCGTCTTGAGTTCCCCCTAATTTGACTGTACTATTTCGCACCGCAACGAATATCTACTGGAGTTATCGATATGCTAACCATCAACTCTGATGCAAAATTAAAAGACCTGCTTGAGTTCCCTTGTTCATTTACTTACAAGGTAATGGGTCATGCAAAGCCTGAACTTCCAGAGCTTGTTCTTGAAGTTATTCAGCGCCATGCTCCAGGTGACTACAGCCCGACCGTTAAACCAAGTGCTAAGGGCAACTACCACTCGGTATCAATCAACATCACTGCAACGTCTATCGAGCAAGTTGAGACGCTATACAAAGAGTTAGGTGAAATTGACATCGTGCGCATGGTTCTATAATTTTTTGATAGATTAAATTTTTTTTGAAAGCAGCTTCGGCTGCTTTCTTTTTATTTATCAACCAGATAACAAAACTTTACATCGCTTTCAGTTAAAAATCTGTTACTCAGCGGTAGAGCATCAGGGTTATCCGGTTTATAATCCAAAAACTTTATATATTAGCAACAGGAATTCCCATGCAACACCAACTTGTTGTAAAACGACTTGGCCGCCAAGACTATGAGCCTGTATGGAAGGCGATGCATGAGTTCACCGACCAACGCACAGAAGAAACCCCTGATGAAGTCTGGTTGGTAGAACATAACCCAGTATTTACGCAAGGTCAGGCAGGTAAAGCTGAGCACCTTATTAACACTGGTGACATTCCTGTTGTACAAAGTGATCGCGGAGGCCAGGTTACGTATCATGGCCCTGGTCAGTTGGTCGCCTATTTCTTGATCAACTTACGCCGCAAAAAATTAGGTGTACGAGATCTCGTTACCACTATCGAGAACCTCGTGATCAACACGCTAAAAGCATACAATATCGATTCGGCCGCGCGACCTGACGCACCAGGCGTTTACGTTGACGGTAAAAAAATATGCTCTCTCGGTTTACGCATTCGTAAAGGATGCTCGTTTCATGGCTTAGCCTTGAACGTAAATATGGATTTAACACCGTTTCTGCGTATTAACCCTTGTGGTTATGAAGGTATGGAAATGGTTCAGGTCAGCCAATTTGGCGGCCCAGACAATGTAGAAGCCGTAGAAAAACAATTAATAGAAGAACTCGTTACTTTGCTCGACTATGAGCAAGTAGAATTCAGCACAGAAGCACCTTCTCAAGGTAATAAAGCATGAGCAAACCAATCCAGATGGAAAAAGGCGTTAAATATCGTGACGCCGATAAAATGGCATTGATTCCCGTAAAGAACATGCCTACAGAGCAGAAAGAAGTGCTACGTAAGCCTGATTGGATGAAGATCAAGCTACCAGCCGACAGCCAACGAATTCAAGACATCAAGGCGGCGATGCGCAAGAATAAACTTCACTCCGTATGTGAAGAAGCATCTTGCCCTAACCTAGCGGAATGTTTTAACCACGGTACAGCTACCTTCATGATCCTAGGTGCTATTTGTACTCGTCGTTGTCCTTTCTGTGACGTTGCTCATGGCCGCCCATTACCACCGGAAGCAGAAGAGCCTCAAAAACTGGCGAAAACCATCGCCGATATGAAGCTGAAATACGTAGTAATCACCTCTGTAGACCGTGACGATCTGCGTGATGGTGGTGCACAGCACTTTGCCGACTGTAACCGCGAGATCCGTGCGTTGAACCCGCATATTAAGATTGAAACTCTGGTTCCTGACTTCCGTGGTCGTATGGACGTAGCGCTTGAGCTAATGAAAGATAACCCGCCAGATGTCTTCAACCACAACCTAGAAACAGCGCCACGTCTTTACCGTAAAGCTCGCCCAGGTGCAAACTACAAGTGGTCGCTGGAGCTTCTTAAGAAGTTCAAAGAGCAGCATCCAGATGTACCGACCAAATCTGGTTTGATGATGGGTCTCGGTGAAACCAAAGAAGAAATCATCGAAGTACTGAAAGATCTACGCGCACACGGCGTAACGATGCTGACTCTAGGTCAGTACTTAGCGCCAAGCCGTCACCACTTGCCAGTAGAGCGTTACGTTCCGCCATCAGAGTTTGACGAGCTAAAAGAAGTTGCACTAGAGCTTGGCTTCACGCACGCAGCGTGTGGTCCATTTGTTCGCTCTTCTTACCATGCCGATATGCAGGCTCAAGGCATCGAGATTAAATAAGCACTCGCTTATTTTGAAGAGAAAAGGTTGGCTCAGTGCCAACCTTTTTTGTATCTGTCAAATGGTGATAAAAAGCCATTCTACCTCCGTCATTCTGAACAGCGAGGAACGAGCGTGATTGAGAATCAGTTTCCAACGTACTGATGATTTTTTGGGAAACGCTGAGTAAAAGAGTGTGCCTCAACAAGATTCCTGATCTCGCCTAGGCTCGTCGGAATGACGCGGTTTGGATATATTGAAAGGGACAGTGTTGGTAGCCATCCCCTTATCACACACTCTCGCTATATCTCATTCCAAACGCCAGACAAACAAAAAGGCCCTCAATTGAGGACCTTTAGTATATCAATGTTCAAAATAGACGAGTCGAGTTCTAGGAGAACACACGGAGTTTGCGCGAGCAAATGAGTATGTTCGACACCGAAATCGACTCATTCTATGAAGAACAGTTAGGCGTAAACCGGTAGACGCTTACAAATTTCGAGCACTTTCTGTTTAGTCGCTTCGATAACTTCTTCGTTGCCGATGTTATCTAGAACGTCACACATCCAGTTTGCTAGCTCTTTTGCATCTTCTTCAGTGAAGCCACGGCGAGTGATCGCTGGCGTACCTACACGGATACCAGACGTTACGAATGGGCTGCGTGGGTCATTTGGTACCGAGTTTTTGTTCACTGTGATGTTTGCTGCACCTAGTGCCGCGTCTGCATCTTTACCAGTGATGTCTTTGTCGATCAGGTCCACAAGGAACAAGTGGTTTTCTGTGCCGTTAGATACGATTTTGTAGCCACGCTCTTGGAATTGACCAACCATTGCTTTTGCGTTTTTCACTACGCGAGCTTGGTAAGCTTTGAACTCTGGCTCCATCGCTTCTTTGAACGCTACTGCTTTACCAGCGATAACGTGCATTAGAGGGCCACCTTGACCACCAGGGAACACTGCTGAGTTCAATTTCTTGTACATATCTTCGCCAGCATTTGACAAGATAAGACCACCGCGAGGACCTGCTAGTGTTTTGTGCGTCGTTGTTGTTACCACGTGAGCGTGTGGAACAGGTGTTGGGTATTCGCCTGCTGCGATAAGACCCGCTACGTGCGCCATATCAACGAAAAGGTAAGCATCTACTTTGTCAGCGATTTCACGCATGCGCTTCCAATCAACGATTTGCGAGTAAGCAGAGAAACCACCGATGATCATCTTAGGCTTGTGCTCAAGCGCTAGCTGTTCCATCTCGTCGTAGTTGATTTGACCCGCTTCATCGATACCGTAAGGGATAACGTTGTAGTGCTTACCAGAGAAGTTTACTGGAGAACCGTGAGTCAGGTGACCACCGTGCGCTAGGCTCATGCCTAGAACTGTATCGCCTGGGTTAAGAAGCGCCATGTAAACCGCGCTGTTTGCTTGAGAACCTGAGTGAGGCTGTACGTTCGCGTATTCACAACCGAACAGTTTGCATGCACGGTCGATAGCAAGTTGTTCCGCTTTATCTACGTACTCACAACCGCCGTAGTAACGCTTGCCTGGGTAGCCTTCAGCGTATTTGTTCGTTAGCTGAGAACCTTGCGCTTCCATTACACGTGGGCTTGTGTAGTTTTCAGAAGCGATAAGTTCAATGTGCTCTTCCTGGCGAAGAGTTTCTTCCTGGATAGCTGCGAACAGTTCCGCATCGTAATCTGCGATGTTCATATCACGCTTAAGCATCTGTATCTCCTGACTCAGATTAGTACTGAAAGTTGCAAAAAAACTGTTGAATGACCCTACGCAAACGTTTTCGTCACCCTAATGGCGCGCATTCTACATAATTTGATCTGGGTCATAAAGAGAAATTTACAATTTTTCTCATGCAGTTTTTTCATGATGGCAAGCAATCTGTATCACGCCCGCATTGCAATTGCATAACGACGCTCTATTGCCTGTCAATTTTGTGCTTTACACCCTGTAAAACAGCAATTACATAGGTTTACCGTAAATTTTACCCTCTAGCTACCGAAAAGATCATCTTTTTACTACTATGCACGCCTTATTTATCACTAATGACTGCAATATTGATGGAAAAACACTCATTAAAAGAAGACTGGATAGCGATTCTCACGGGTACCTTTTTGGTAGCTCAAGGCGTTTTCTTTCTCCAATCCGCAAACCTCCTAACAGGGGGGACGACAGGATTGGCTCTGCTTATTAGCCAATTTACACCTTTTACGTTTGGTGTGCTGTACTTTTTAGCAAACAGTCCTTTTTACTTGCTAGCATGGAAACGCTTCGGCCGTCATTTCGCCATTAATAGTGCCATTTCTGGCGCTTTGGTTTCTATCTTTGCCGATCATCTTTATTTGCTAATCTCGCTCGAATCGGTAAATGAAGTTTATTGTGCCGTCGCAGGTGGGCTTTTAATGGGACTCGGTATGCTGATCTTGTTCCGACATCGCTCCAGCTTAGGTGGCTTTAACGTGCTGTGTTTATTTATTCAGGACAAATTTGGCATTTCAGTTGGCAAAAGCCAAATGGCAATCGATGCGTGCATCCTGTTTGCGTCATTCTTCTTTGTCACTCCAGAAGTAATTGGTCTTTCGATTTTGGGCGCGTTTGCACTGAATGTCGTGTTAGCGATGAACCATAAGCCTCATCGCTATTCCGTGACCTACGGTTCATAAACTTTTGATGATAATTGGAGCGCAATTTATAAGATTTCGCGCTCCAATCGCTATATAATATTTCGCCATTTCCAAATAACGCGGTGCGGTATGCGCGATTTTTTGCAACAAGCCAAACAAACTCACAGTTGTATTGCGATTGGCGAGTTGGTCTATAATCCGAAGACACAAACTCTTCATCAAGACACTGTCGCGATTGATCTCGAACCTCGTACCATTGAGTTATTAGAGCTGCTGCTAACAAGCGTGGGACATCCGCTCTCTGCCGATACTATTATCGAAACCATTTGGCAGAGCAAATTCATCTCTAAGAATGTACTCACTAACCGCATTAGCACCTTACGTGCGCTGCTACAACAGCATCTCCCCGAGTACGATGCGACTAAGCTCTTGGTCACTTATCCTCGCAAAGGTTACTTTCTAAACCCTGCGAATATCCGTTTAGTACCACCAGCGAAAAACCATCGACGTGCTATTACAGCTCAAGTTGCGAACCGTAAGAACATCAAGCTGATTTGTGCTTATAGCTTATGTGCCGTACTTACGGTTTGTAGCGTGACGCTCGCAAGCTTGTTATGGCAACGCCAAGAGATTTCAACGCTGCAAACACGTCATCAGTTACTTATCCCCAAAGTCGAGTTGCTGCTCAACCGTGTCGATGCGATTGGCTCCCAAGCAAGAAAATATCGCATACTGGTCAAAGCCATCTTGCTGCAACAACAGGTCGAATATCCATACACCGACATCGCCAACCAAGACGCTCCCAGTTACTTTCTTGATCCTATCGGTCATACGCCGTATTTCCCTGGCGCGCGAAACATGCAGACCAGTGATTACGAACTCAACATAGAGTTAAAAGACGGCGCAGAGCAAGGCACCTTGAAAGCTCAGATGAACCTTATTTATCCTGCGACAGGGAAACTGGCGTTTCGCAACGAATACACACTGCGCTTATCCGACCTACAATCGGATATCTTCCAAATTCACTCAGATGTCGCGCAATACTTCAACTTGCCTGCACCTTCGGCAAGCACATGGCAGCTGTCAGACGTTCACCAAAAAATGCTGTTTGAGAATGTCTTTTCTAACCAACCTCTCCAACAAGCTGATGAGTTTGCAGCTATCACAACCGCAAGGCATCTCGCGTTGTACGAGCAAGAGCCTCAAAAGCTGGAAGCGTATTTGACGCAAGTTCAGTCGTCGTTCGATGTTTTGCCAGATGAGCTAAGCCTCTGGTTGGGCGTACTGCATTTCAAACTAGGTAACCTAGACCGAGCGAAAGTTCTGTTGACCACTCCAGATGGCGACTCACGTATTCAAAACGCGCTGATTTATACGTTTGTGTCTCACATCGCTTATAAGCAAAACAAACTTGAACAGTTCCGTCTCAACTACATGGAATCACTGGTGGCACTGCTGCGCGTTTTACCCTCCGAGACATTATTTGAACGTCTTTCTCAATCAGAATCGAAAGAAACTTGCCTTCAACCATGGAAAACGTTGCATGTCAGTTTGACCGATCAAGAAATTATCAGCCGATGGAAAGCGCTCATCAATGAGTATTGCACCAACGTAGCTAACGAAATAAGCCCAAATAAAACAAAGACCTAAATATAAAATTAAGCTTTCGTTAAGCGCTATTAGCTTTTGTTTTTTGCCCTTTTTATCTCACTGAACTTAGCATGCTCGCATTCAAGCAACGGCCCAACATGAAGCGGCCTTATCAATCTGGAATGTAAACCATGCTAAACAAAATGACGCTTATCGCAGCCGCAACTCTGGCTCTTTACGGCTGTGGCGGAGGTTCGTCTTCTGGCAGCGCTAATCCAAACAAAGTGCCTCAAGAAAGTTTCGACATCGCGATTCAAAACTCCATTTTCGCTCCCGAGACAAACACACAACTTAGCTACTCGTTTAGCTTGGATGGCCAATCTGAAGGTGACATGAAGCTGAGCTTTCAAGCGATGGATAGCGAGCAAATATTGGCAGCATTGGCACAAATCCCAAACAGCGAGGCAATCATCCAGCTGGTTAATGACTTGGTGAACTACGGCGCTCAACAGTTCTACTACTCTGACGAACAGTTCAATAACGAAGAAGAGAGCAATACACTTTATTTTGCAGGCTCTGATGGTGCACTTCATGAAGTCACCGACGTTTATTCCATTGGCAATCAGTTTATTGCCATGCTAATGCACAGTAGCCCGATTTTCCGCCTGAACGGTGACGACGTAAAAGAGAAAAGCCCGAACATTGATATCGGTGAAGAGACCATGTCTCTGCAAACCACTCTTACAGGCAACGCAGTACACCACCTGTTAGACAGTTTTGAAGAACATGAGTGGGTACAAAACCTGCCAATGACAGCATCTTGCCAAGTGGTTTGGCAACAGCAAATCCGAGAGACTGGCGTACGTAAAACGTTCTCGATTTCGGGCAAGACAATTGAAGCGGCGTACCTGACGGAAGAGAATACTTACAACCTAAACTGCGATGATATGGACTCAATGGAATTCGCCACTTCGGCAGAACGTTGGTTTAACCCGAGCTTAGGTCTGATTGAGCAAATCGAACTACTAAAAGTACAACAAGTACAAATCAACGAAGAGAAAGTGCTGCTAACAGCAATTGAAACAAAATAAGCCTGTACTCCACAAGTATCTCGCATCTCAATAAAAAAGGCTTTGGGGAGCACACCAAAGCCTTTATCTCGAACATCAATCTTAGGGGGTGACACCCGAGTTTATTCTTCTATCAATAAAATACGAGTTTCGTAAGGTCGTAATACTTGATGTTTTGACGCGACTGCACTCGCTGAGTTTTGATAGTTAGATAGCAAGTTTTTCGCTTTACTCATATCAAAACGTTCTGGCAGAACGCATTCCACCTCTTCAGCATAGTAGTTATTGATACACAGCAGCGTTTGCTTATCGTTCTGACGAGCGTAAGCAAAAATACGTTTGTGCTCTGGCAGTAAATCTTCATAACGGCCATCGGTGATGACTGGAACCTGTTTACGCAGTTCAATCAGACGCTTGTAAAAGTAGAACACCGAGTTCAAATCGGCAACCGCAGCTTCAGCATTGATTTCAGAGTAATTCTGCGCCACTTCAAGCCACGGTGTGCCTTCGGTAAAACCGGCGTGCTTTTGGCTGTTCCATTGCATTGGCGTACGTGAGTTATCACGCGACTTCTGCGCCAAAATCGCCATCATCTCCTCGTGTGATACGCCATCACGGTTGACCATGATGTCGTACATGTTGGTGCTTTCTACGTCGCGGTACTGGCTGATCTCCGTGTAACCTGGGTTGGTCATACCAATCTCTTCACCTTGGTAAACATAAGGTGTGCCTTGCATCATGTGTACAGACGCCGCCAGCATTTTCGCCGACTCGACGCGGTATTGTTTATCATCACCTAAGCGGCTAACCACACGAGGTTGATCGTGGTTACACCAGAACAGTGCGCACCACCCTTTGCCATTTAAGCCCGTTTGCCAATGGTTGAAGATCTGCTTTAACTGAATGAAATCAAAAGGCGCTTTAGTCCATTTTTCACCATTCGGATAATCCACTTTCAGGTGGTGGAAGTTGAACACCATGGATAGCTCTTTGCCGTCTAGTGAAGAGTATTGCTGGCAGTGCTCTAGCGTGGTCGAAGACATTTCACCCACCGTCACGCTGCCGTACTTTTGGAACACGGCTTCGCTGATTTCTTGCAGATATTCGTGTACGCGAGGACCATCAGTATAGAAACGACGGCCATCGCCAATATCATCGCTTGGGAAATCTTGTTGTTTAGAAATCAGGTTGATGACATCAAGACGGAAACCATCCACGCCTTTGTCTGCCCAGAAGCTGATGACTTCTTTGACTTCTTCGCGCACCACTGGGTTTTCCCAGTTCAAATCCGCCTGCTCTTTAGCAAAAAGGTGCAAGTAGTACTGCCCTGTCGCTTCATCCAATTCCCAAGCATTGCCTCCAAACTTCGATTGCCAGTTGTTGGGCTCTGCGCAATCAACCGGATCTTTCCAGATGTAGTAATCACGGTAAGGGCTGTTTTTGTCCCCTAACGCCGATTGGAACCACTTGTGTTCTGTCGAAGTATGGTTGACCACGATGTCCATGATGATTCGAATGCCCAACTGATGAGCCTCTGCCAACAGGGTATCGAAATCTTGCATCGTGCCGAACTCGGGGTTGATCGAGTAGTAATCGGAGATGTCATAACCGTTGTCGATCATTGGCGATTGGTAAACCGGCGTCAGCCAAATCGCATCCACACCAAGGTGCTTAAGATAATCCAGTTTAGAAATGATCCCTTTAATATCGCCCGTGCCTTTACTGCCGCTGTCACAAAAGCTTTTTGGGTAAATTTGATAGATGGTTGCGGTTTTCCACCAGCTCTCATCATGCTTGGTCATAGCCATTTCTAACACTCACTTACCAGTAATCGGAAACTTAAAATTTGAAAAGAAAAATAGGGGGAGGCAGCCAAGTCACTGCCTCAAATTGAATTACGCGTTTGCCGCCTCAAGCTCACCTTTCGCTTGTGCACGCTTATAAAGAAGTAACGTTAATACAGCGGGTACCACCATCGCGACCAACATCGCCAGAGCAAAGATGCCCCAGGACTGCGGCTGGATAGATAAGATGCCCGGCAAGCCGCCCACACCGATACCGTTCGCCATGACGCCCGCACTACCACAGATAGCAGCAGCACATGCACTACCGATCATCGCACTCAACATTGGGAACTTGTATTTCAAGTTGATGCCGTACATCGCCGGCTCTGTTACGCCAAGGTAGGCAGAAATCGCTGCTGGCACTGAGATTTCACCCTCATCCTGCTTTTTACTGATGATAATGATGCCAACCACTGCCGATGCTTGAGCAATGTTCGATAGTGCAATCAAAGGCCAAATCGGCGTGCCACCCAATTCTTGCATCAACTGCAAGTCAACGGCGTTGGTTGTGTGGTGGATACCTGTTATCACAAGTGGCGCGTATAAGAAGCCGAAGATGGTTGAACCAATCATCGCGAAGTCACCCGTCATGGCTACTTTTGCTGCGAAAGCAACGCCGTCACCCAACATACGACCGAATGGGCCAATGATAGAGTGCGCAAGAATCACAGACACAATGATAGAAACAAACGGTACTACTACTAGGTAAAGGTAAGACGGAATGATGCGTTTTAAGCGTGTTTCGATAAACGCTAGTGCGATACCTGCTAACATCGCGGGAATCACCTGCGCTTGGTAACCGACTTTCTCAATCGCAAACAACCCAAAGTCCCACACTTCAGGTACTTGCTTACCAATCAGGTAGGCGTTCATTAACTGCGGCGAAACCAAAGTTACACCAAGCGTGATACCCAGAATCGGTGTACCACCGAGCTTTTTCACGGTCGACCAACACACACCAACGGGTAGGAAGAAGAAAATCGCTTCACCAATTAACCATAGGAATGAGTGAACAGTCGCCCAAAACTGACTGATTTCCGTTAGGGTTTGACCATCAAACATTTTGATGTCGCCAATCACATTACGGAAACCAAGGATCAGACCACCAGTGATGATCGCAGGTAGCAACGGTACAAAGATTTCTGCAAGGTGGGAAATACCACGCTCAACGATATTCATGTTTTGGCGAGCAGCATTCTTGGATTCGTCTTTGCTCGCTTCACTTTTACCGCTTAGCTCGATCAGAACTTTGTAAACCTCATCAACTTCAGTGCCGATGACGACTTGGAATTGACCTGCGTTGGTAAAACAGCCCTTCACCATCGGTAATGCTTCTAACTGTTTTGTGTCTGCTTTGTCCGTATCGTTTAGAACAAAACGCAAGCGAGTTAAACAGTGGCTTACACTGGCAATATTGTCCGGCCCCCCGACCAGCTCAATAAGACGCTCCACGTCTTTACGCGCAATCTTACTCATAACTTTGTCCACCCTGTATTGGATACATTCGATTCATCATTTTATTTTTTTATAAATGGGAACATTCCCATTTCTTAGTTTTAATATTGCCATTCAAAGACAAAAAACAAAATGGGAACAGTCCCATTAATTGAGAATGATCACAGTATAATTTTAGAGCAAACCGTTGTAGTGTGGATTAGCGGCAAATAGGTTGTTGAGTGAAGTGAACGACTTCTTCATCGCCATTTAATTGATTAATCAGCATTTTAGCGGACTTTTCCCCCGCAAGGGTATAACCTGGATCGACACTAAACACTTTAGGGAAAAGGAAAGAAAGCAACTCGTTACCACCCACGCCTGTCACGACCACGTCTTCACGACCTAACTCTTGAAGACGCTTGATTACGCCCAATGCAATGGTATCGCTGGCACACACAATGGCTTGCGTGTCTGCTTTCAGAACGTGGTCCACCAGCTGATAAGCACTTTCATGGCTAAGCTTACCGGTTTGGAAGCAAGGCGTAAGTTGCTTGCGCTGACACCAAGCTTTGTAAGCATTTAAACGCGCTAAGCCTGTGGTTTTATCTTCGGGATCAACACCAATATAAGCAATGCGAGATAAAGATTGCTGCTCAAGGTGAGACAAAGCCATGTCTATCACGCCTTGGTTATCATAATTGATGGAAGAGACGTTATCGGTATCCATCGCAATCACCACAATGCGATTGCCCCACTCAGCTAAGGCTTGCTCATCGCATCCAGTAAACCCAAATACAATCACGCCATCCACATTGCGACGCTTAAGCACACTCAAGTGCTCATTGGTTTTGTCTCGGTCAAACTGACTCTCCATGATCACCGCATCATAACCAGCGGAATACAATGCATTGAGCATTGTACCAACGGCGCGATTTTCTGATGGTGAGTCTAGACGGGAGATGATAACACCAATAACTTTTTGGCTACCGCCACGCATTGATTGCGCAGATTTGGACGGTACATAACCAGATTCACGAATGATTTGCTCTACTTTCTCTCGCGTTTGAGGTTTCACTTTTGGATCGTTGGTAAGCACACGGCTTACTGTTGATTTGCCAACGCCTGCCAATTTCGCGATATCAAGAATGGTGAGTTTTTTGCTCATAAGTGATCAAACTAGAATGGATGAATGCTTAGGTGACTGAACTTTAACAGTAATAAGAGAAAAGGGAAGCAAACGCTTCCCTTAAATATGCGAATTGTGCAGATTATTTCTTTAGATATGCAGGCACGTCAGCAACACTATCAAGCACAACCGTTGCTAATGCTTCACCTTGCTCGGTGATTGGCTTACCTGTGCGAACCAGAATCTTAGTGCCAACACCTGCGGCTTCTGCTGCCATCATATCTTCGGCTTTATCACCAATCATCACTGATTTTTCCATGTCGATTTTCAAGAAGTCGCGAGCAGAGATAAACATACCAGGTTTAGGCTTGCGGCAATCACAATCTTGCTTGTAATCCCCAATGCCATGTTCAGGGTGATGTGGACAGTAGTAGATACCATCAAACTCAACACCATGATCAACAAAGTTCCAGTCCATCCATTGAGTCAGAGACAAGAAACGGTCTTCACTGAATTTACCACGTGCGATTCCCGATTGATTCGTCACTAGCACTAAGAGGTAACCTTGATCTTTCAGCGCTTTCGTCGCTTCAAATACACCATCAATGTACTCAAAATCATGTTCGTCATGAACGTAGCCGTGGTCAACGTTTATCACGCCATCACGATCGATAAAAACAGCAGGTTTTGCCAAAACGTATTTCTCTATTAACTCGGTTTAATCAGATTATTACATACCTTCTAAACTTCAACACTATCTAATTCATTCTAGGCCTCGACAAAACAGTTGATTTGTTGGGCAAGAATCGGTAATTCTGAAGGGTCTCTCCGCTTATCTTCTCCTCGTAACTTACTCCTCATTCTTTTCAAAACAGAACATCCATACATTTAGACGTCTAGACGTAAAAATATCTATTGACTTCATTCTGGTTAACCCATAGCATCAACTGAGAAGTGAGATAAAGCTCAACATTAAGTTCTGTCAAAGGCCGTTTTTGACAGCGAAGTTCCCCGTATCTTTGGGCAGGTTGAAACATGATAGAAATAAAAAACGTCAATAAAGTGTTCTACCAAGGCAGTAAGGAAATCCTTGCCCTGAAAGACATTAACCTACACATCGCCAAGGGCACCATCTTCGGTGTTATCGGTTCATCTGGTGCTGGTAAAAGTACGCTGATCCGCTGCGTAAACATGTTAGAAGCACCAACATCTGGCTCCATCATCGTTGATGGCATTGATTTAACAAAACTCAGCAAAAAGCAGTTGGTCGAAACGCGCCGTAACATCGGCATGATCTTCCAGCATTTTAATCTGCTCTCGTCTCGTACTGTGTTTGATAACGTGGCGCTACCACTGGAATTGGCAGGCAAAGACAAATCGCAAGTCACAACAAAAGTCACTGAGTTACTAAAACTTGTTGGCTTAGCCGACAAACACGAGAGCTACCCATCGAACTTAAGTGGCGGCCAAAAACAACGTGTGGCGATTGCTCGCGCATTGGCATCCGATCCAAGCGTACTACTGTGTGACGAAGCCACTAGCGCACTGGATCCTGCAACGACTCAATCTATCCTTGAGCTATTGAAAGAGATCAACCGCAAACTCAACATCACGATTCTACTGATTACCCACGAAATGGAAGTGGTAAAAAGCATCTGTCACGAAGTGGCGATCATCGGTGGTGGTGAGTTGGTGGAGAAAGGCACCGTTGGCGATATTTTCGCGCACCCTAAAACGGAGCTGGCGCACCAATTCATTCGCTCAACGCTGGATCTATCCATTCCTGAAGATTACCAAGCACGTCTGCAAGCAGAGCGTGTTGAAGGCAGCTACCCATTAGTTCGCTTAGAGTTTACCGGCGCAACCGTCGATGCACCGCTAATGTCGCAAATTTCTCGTAAATACAATATTGATGTGAGTATTTTGAGCTCCGATCTTGATTACGCTGGCGGCGTGAAATTCGGCATGATGGTCGCAGAGCTATTTGGTAACGAAGAAGATGACAACGCAGCATTGGAATACCTGCGTAAGCACAACGTAAAAGTAGAGGTACTTGGTTATGTCCTTTAATACAATTTCTGAATGGCTGAGTTTAAACAGCAAACTACTTTTAGGTGCAACGTGGGAAACGCTTTACATGGTTGCGGTTGCCGGATTAGTCGGCTTTGCCGTGGGTATTCCATTAGGCGTAATCCTCCATATTACTAAGAAAGGCGGCCTACTTGAAAACACCAAACTAAATAGCAGCTTAGGCGCTGTCGTTAACATTGGTCGTTCTGTGCCATTCCTCGTCCTGATGGTTGCGATTATTCCAGTGACAAAAATGCTAGTTGGAACCTTTATCGGTACAACTGCAGCAATCGTCCCACTGACTATTGGTGCCATTCCGTTTGTTGCCCGTCTTATTGAAGGTGCTTTGTTAGAGGTACCAACAGGCTTGGTGGAAGCGGCGCAGTCAATGGGGGCGACACCAACACAGATCATCACAAAAGTTCTACTACCTGAAGCAATGCCGACTATTGTTAACTCAGTAACAATCACCTTAGTCACTCTCGTTAGCTACTCGGCCATGGCGGGTACGGTAGGCGGCGGCGGCCTCGGCGACGTAGCCATCCGTTACGGTTTCCACCGCTACGATGTAACTATCATGGCTGTGACTGTCGTGATGCTGATTGTTCTAGTACAGATTATTCAGTCTATCGGTGACGCAGTGGTGCGCCGTGTAGACCACAGATAAGCATTGAAAATACAAATTATAAGGAGATAAAGATGAAATTTAGCCTTAAAGGTCTTTTGACTGTAGCAACAGCCGCTTCTGCTCTTGTTCTAGCGGGTTGTGGCGACAAAGAAGTAGACGTAAATAAAGTAAAAGTTGGCGTTATTGCTGGTGCTGAAGCACAAGTTGCCGAAGTGGCAGCTAAAGTAGCAAAAGAAAAGTACAACCTAGACGTTGAGTTAGTAACATTTACCGATTACGTAACGCCAAATGCCGCTCTGGATGATGGTTCAGTAGACGCGAATGCGTTCCAACATAAACCATACCTAGACCAACAAGTGAAAGACCGCGGCTACAAACTGGCTATCGCGGGTAACTCATTCGTTTACCCTATTGCTGGTTACTCTAAGCAAGTGAAGTCAATCGATGAAATCCAAGATGGCGCACGCATCGCAGTTCCAAACGATCCAACAAACCTAGGTCGCTCACTACTGCTTCTTGAGCAACAAGGTTTGATTACGCTGCGTGATGGCGTTGGTCTACTCGCTACAGTACGTGACATCGTAGGCAACCCTAAAAATATCGAAATCATTGAGTTAGAAGCGCCACAACTTCCACGTTCATTGGATGACGTAACGCTATCTATCATCAACACCACTTACGCAAGCTCTATCGACCTATCGCCAGAGCGTGACGGCGTGTTCGTTGAAGATAAAGACTCACCATACGTAAACCTAATTGTTGCTCGCGAAGAAAATGTTAATGCGCAAAACGTACAAAACTTCGTAAAAGCTTATCAAACGGAAGAAGTTTACGAAGCAGCAAAAGAGCTATTCAAAGGCGGCGTAGTGAAAGGTTGGTAATCCCACTTTTCTAAACCGTACTGAAAATATAGTCTGAACATAAAAGGGCTGATGTGAAAACATCAGCCCTTTTATTTCTCTATCTAACCATTTAAGTAACCTCAATTAGTTACTTAAGGTGGTCCCAAGAGATATTCGACACGATTCGGCAGTCATCACACTTAAAGTGAAATATGTCATGTAGTGGCTCATCGAGTAGCCACTCTCCACCGCATTTTGGGCACTTGCGCGCTTTCTCACTCTCCAGCGACTGACCACCGACACGATACTGGTAATAGTACGTAGGAATCTTCGTGATGTATTCGATACGACCTCGCAAATTCCAACCGCGGCGGAACAACACGCTGTCTACATCGCAAATCTCGTGCAGCGCCGCATGCTCTGCACGGCACCCGCCAGCCATTTGGATTTCATCGCACGCTTGCCATTCTGTCTGCCATTTGATGACGGCTTTATGGTCACCATTTAGCGTCGGCTCATTGCGGTACAAAGGAATCGGCAACAACGTTTCTCCACTGCGCAATGGCGAACACGTATGAACATAGGTCGTGTACAACACTTGCCAGCTAGGTGTCTCTTCTTCGGCCGCTTGTTCTGAATTTAAATCACGGCCAAGCATACGCATTTTCGGTGCAAGCAAAGACGCGTCTGACAAACGGTTCATGCACACTTTGACAAAATCTGAGTGGTAACGTGGATGCAAACTGTCTTGCTCTGGGCAAACGACACGAACATAAAACTCGCCATCTCCCATCACTATCGGGAATTCACGGCCTAGTACTTGGCCGTTGTAACGCAACGCATCCATCAAGCCATTAATGGCTTTGTCTACCGCGCTGACGGTGGTGTTATCAAAACACTCAAACTGCAACTCAACAACGTACATATTTAGACAGCGGCCTCTAACTTGCTCAAGAACTCAGCCAATGAATCCGCCAGCACATCGCGTTTAGACGTACCTAAACGCTCTAAAATCACATTACCAGTGAGGTTACAAATCGAGATCACATCCATTTCCTCATCTGTCGCCGCGATAAATACCGTTGGTTTAAGTTTCAGGCGACGTTGCGTCACCAAATGACCAAGAATATTTTCTTGTAGGCGCACAAAATCATCATCGCTCCACACTTGCAGTAGCGTCAACGAATTACCTTGCCAAGTTGCCTCCATATCGGCGCAGTATTGAGAACCATAAAAGGCTTTAACATCATCTTGCAGTGACAACTCAATCGCATTTTCCACATTAGTGAAATCGGCCATCTCATTACGCGCGACCGCTTTCCAAAGCACCTTTCCATCACGCTTCTCTTCGACACAAGGAGAAACAAGATCTGCAAGCTCTTCACTGCTTGGCAACTCATTATATTTAGCTTGCCAAGCTTGTTGGTAGCGCAGGCTGAACTCTTGTAGCGCCTGAGTAACGTTTTGGGTCATGAAGGTCTCCTCATTCCTTATTTATCAGATAGCCGTGTTTGCCGGATGGCAATTGACCAGCGGATTCAGTAAAATTCTCGCCATTCTAATCGAAAACGACCACAAAGTATGAGCAAATATTCTGACGCTAAAGAGCTTGCTGGCCTAACACTAGGTAAAAAGACCGAGTATGCGAACCAATACGACCCAAGCTTGCTGCAACCAGTTCCTCGTAGCCTAAACCGAGATGACCTTCAGTTAGGCGACAGCCTTCCTTTTATGGGCCACGACATTTGGACGCTGTACGAGCTCTCTTGGTTAAATAGTAAAGGCTTACCACAAGTGGCCGTTGGCGAAGTATACATTCCAGCCACCAGTGCAAACTTGATTGAGTCGAAGTCTTTCAAACTGTACTTAAACAGCTACAACCAAACCCGCTTTGCAAGCTGGGAAGAAGTTGAAGAGCGTTTAACGCAAGACCTATCTGAATGTGCCGGTGAAAAGGTGTTGGTCGAGGTGAACCCGGTTACTCACTACACCAATCAGCCTATTGTGACAATGGAAGGCGAATGCATTGATGACCAAGACATTGACATCACCAGTTACGATTTTGATGCCGATTTGCTTGAAGGCGCAGCAGGTGAAGAGCAAGTGGAAGAAATCCTACATAGCCACCTATTGAAGTCAAACTGTTTGATCACCAATCAACCCGACTGGGGCAGTGTAGAAATTCGCTACCAAGGTGCGAAAATAGATCGCGAGAAACTGCTGCGTTACTTGGTATCTTTCCGCGAGCACAACGAATTTCACGAACAATGTGTTGAGCGTATTTTTACTGATCTAATGAAATACTGCCAACCAAGCAAACTGACCGTATTCGCCCGCTACACGCGCCGTGGTGGCTTGGACATCAACCCGTACCGCTCAACGGAACAAGACAAGCCAGATCACAACCACCGCATGGCTCGTCAGTAATAGCGTTAGTGACAGAAATAAGTTCGGTAATCTAAAGGGTTACCGGACGTTTTTATTGTCCAAGCATGTTACTATATCAAATGGCTTCAACCTGCATTTAAGGGGCTTGTTGAGGTCTTTTACCGTTATCCGCCATATCTAAAAACAGTTCGAGGGAACGAAAGGATGTTTTGGGACAGTTCGCGTCTATTCAAGTTGATTGGCTTTCTTTGCTTGCTGTTTGTACAGCCGCTTCATGCGACCATTTTATCGTCCGCGTTACTCAACGAAGCACAACAATTGGCGGAAATAGAGCCATCACAAGCAAAACAAGCGGCAACCAACTACTTGTCACAACGTGAGCTAACGGAACGCAAAGAGAGTGACAGCCCTTCTGCGATGTCTCGTGACGAGACCGATCGTAGCGTTCGCACACCGAGCAGCACCATCGAAGCACACAAGATTATCGCTCAGGCAAACTACGCCATGGGTAACGTTCGTTCGGCTATCGAACACCTAAACAAAGCCGAGCGCTTAGCGCAAGAATATCAATTGCCGTACATGGATTTAGATCTCCAGCTGATGCGCAACCAAATGATTTGGATGTACGACAAAAACTACTCAAAAGCGGAAGACACGCTTAACCAAATTGAGCAGCAACTCGATGAAGCTGATGCGGTATTGCAACGTACCGACAGCGTTCGCTATCGATTAGTGATGCAAAGAGCGCTCCTCGCTTCACATAGTGGCGATCTGATTAAAGCGGAAAGTTTGTATTCTCAAGCCAAAACTATGCTTGAAGACAGCCGATCTGACTTAGCCTTGATCGACTATTACACAGCCGTCGGCGAGTTTTATCTGAATAGCAAGAAATACAATTTGGCTTTGTCGGAATTGCTTTACGGTTATTGGCAATCTATTGAGAGTGACAGTGGCGCAAGGTTAGCAAAAGTTAATCGCCTGTTGGCGAGGCTCTTCCAAGAGCGCCGAGTTTACGACAAAGCGATCGAATACTTATCTCAAGCCGCAGACTTCTATGACTCATACCCTAGCTCTCCCATCCTAGCGGATGTCCTTGAGCAAATGGGTGACATTTATTTTTACCAAGGCAAGTTTAACCTTGCCTTGGTGCACTACTTCAACGTGCTGGACCATGAAAGCACCAGTAAGAACATTAATCGGATCATTAAGATTCGCTTAAGCTTGGCGGCTACCTATCTACAACTCTATAACTACGCGCTAGCTGAACAATACCTAGACCGTTCTAAAGAGCTTTTAGAATACACTGACATTCCTAAGCTTGAAGCAAAGGCAGCGTTGCTTCAGTCAGGCCTGGCTTATCATCAAAACGACAGTAAAAACGTCATTACCAATGCAAAGCTGGCGTTAGCACTTGCTGAAAAGTCACCTGAAAATAACAACTTCATTAAGCAGCAGTCTTACCGCTTACTCGGGCTTGGTTACGAGCAGGCAGGCGAATACCAACTTTCTCTGCAGGCTTATAAGAAATACACCAACCTTGTGCGTTTAGAGCAAAAACAGCTCAACCAAATCAGTGAGGATGCATTCCGCCAACAAAAAGAGTTTGCTGAACAAACCATCCACTATATCGGCCAATCGGAACGCCTTGAGCAAGTGGAAAGGGAACACCGCAAATTCCAGAAAATCTCATTCGCATTGTTTATTACTGTGTTGGTGATGTTTTTGTTCATTATGCGCCGCGGCGTGATCATGCAGCGCCAAGCAAGTGAAATCGAAAAACTGCGTAATGATCTCTTCACTCACTCTCGTTCCCGTTTACGTAACTTGCGTATGCTGAACGTGAAGCTGTCTCGCTCATTGAAAAAGTCGAGCGAAACTTTCGAGCAATGGCAAATGGGCGAATTGATCCACGAGCCACTTAACGATCGCCTGCGCTTTGTCATGATCGACTTGCCATTCCTACGAAGCATGTACGTCCACAACGGTTATAAAGCAGGTCTAGAGCTGGAGCGCGCATTTGGCGACTTTCTAGCGGAAAAGATAGAAAAGCCATCGCGTCTTTACCATTTCTCAGATGCAAACCTACTCTATATCGAGCCGAACGCTGACCGTGATGCTTCTGCCGAAGTCATGTTCGAGAAATTCCAGACTTGGGTGGATGAGTTCGCTCAGCAGCACAACGTCAACCGCATTATTCGCATGGGTATCAGCGATTATCCGTTCTTACCACGAGCCTACACTGCAATTAACGACGAGGAATTACTCGATCTGTTGCTGCTTGCGACTCACATTGCGCGAGAAATCAGCTTGAAGGATAAGCAAAGCCACTGGGTTTTCTTGAAAGCCATCGATAACGCACCCGCCGCGAGCTTTGCAACGGGTAACATAAGAACCGCCTGTCAGCATGCCATTAGCCAAGGCCTGATTAAGATCCATTCGTCCTACAAGAATGAGGACGACATCAAGAAAATATTAAAAAATGGATAATTAAACGCCTGTTAGACATAATAACTAATGACGCTATAACGTTTTTTGTTATTATCGGATAATTGTCAGTAGTACATGGACTTAACCGTAGTCACTTCATGGGAATCTTGGAATCCGATATTCAGTCGCAGCTTCATCAGCTGAGTTGTCAACTTGACCAACTCAGACTGACACATCGTGATACTTCACTCAAATTCAAACGTGAACAACAAGTTCTTAAACGCGTTGTGGCATCATTGTCTTCAGCTTGCCAGGGTTCGAATACCCAGGTATCCAATTACCTGTTTGAAATCCAACAAGAGCTGCAACATCAAAAAGATATCAGTACTCTTATCCCACGTTTAGCGGTATTAGAGAGAATGCTCAAACAGCAGTCGAAGACGATGGACAAACAGAACGGCTACCTAGACGAACAAATCAAACACAGTGGTGAAACACTCCAACGTGTCACAGGTTTACCTGCGCAGTTAAAACGTGAACTACGGAACCTGATGAGTTTCTCTGAAGTGCACACCAGCAATAAAGCTGATCAAGCCACTAAGCTACTGAGTATTTACGAACGCGCTCTGAAAATCATCACTTCCAACTCGCGTTTGCATCTCAGTGAGTTTGAGAATAATCCTGATAAGTCTCAACTTGAGTGCTTAGCCAGCGATCTACAACATACCATCACCGAGCTGGATTTTGAGGGAGAAACGGGAGATAGGTTGCTTGATATTCGGGCTAAGCTGCTTCTTGGCGTGAGTGCAGAGTCTCTCATTGAGCTTACGCTCTCAACTCTGAAATTGGTTGTCGAAGCAACAAAGTTCGAGCGCGAAGCGTCTAGCCAATTCCTTGATCAGCTGAACACTTCTCTCGCAAGTAACCAAAAACCGTTCATCAGAACGTCGACCAACATCATACCTACTTTGAGCACCGTCAAGAGCTCAACACAGAAATGAACAGTCTGGTTGAATTGAGTCAACTATCGCTCGACCAAGCTCAAGATCTAGCGGATGTAAAAAAAGAAGTCGCCCCGTTACTTGCGAAAATGGCGTCGCTGACAGAGCGACTTAAAATGACGGAAGAACGAGAACAAGCGCTGCAAGAGCGTTTGAATTACAGTAAGAACCAGCTCGAAGCCGTGTTTGAAACCACCCAAGATCATCGTCGACGCTTAGATGACCAAGCTCAGCGCATGTTGCTAGACCCTCTGACTAAAGTCTATAACCGCACCGCATTTAATGACCGACTAGAGTTAGAGTATCGGCGTTGGATTCGCTCTCAACAGAATCTGCGTGTAGTGTTGTTTGACGTTGATAACTTCAAAGCGGTGAATGACAGCTATGGCTATACGGCTGGTGATAAAGCGTTGAAGATCATAGCTCGCACCATTAATAAACGCGTATCAGAAACTGAAACGGTAGCTCGCTTTGGTGGCGAAGAGTTTATTTTACTCGTTCCAGAACAATCTGAAGAATACACACTGGATCTCATTAAACATATCCAGCGTGATATTAGCCAATTACCATTTAAGTTCCGTGAGCAAAATATCATGATCACCCTAGCGGCTGTGTCGACCTCTTTTAAAGAGTCCGATACGCCAGAGTATGTACTCGATCGACTCGGCAAGATGCTTGCGGACGCTAAAAAACGTGGAACAAATCAGCTTAACTGGAGCTAGATTTCGTACAAAAAGCGAACAAACAAACCAGAATTGGCGCAATTTACGCTTTATAACCACCCATTTTCAACGAGTTATCACATTTCTTCCCTTTCAGTCTGCTAAGCTGTAAAAACCCAAGTCACTTCAAGATGATGCATTTACAGAACGCGAATGTACCATCTTGAGGTTGCTTGGGAGTCAATAACCATAAAACCAAATCGGCCAACTGCCTTTCATCAAACCATACGTATAACCCAAAAAGGTGAGTTGGTACTTTCCCTCAAAATAATGCAACACAAGGAGGCGTTATGATTACCCATATAAGCCCCGCTGGTAGCATGGACTTGCTATCTCAATTAGAAGTAGAGCGCTTAAAAAACACGGCCTCGAGTGAACTTTATCAACTGTACCGCAACTGCACGTTAGCGGTGTTGAACTCCGGCAGTCATACCGATAACTCGAAAGAGCTGCTCGATAAACACCAGTCGTTTGATGTCAACGTAGTGCGCCGCGAGCGTGGTATTAAGCTTGAGCTGACTAACCCACCTGAGCACGCCTTTGTCGATGGCGAGATAATTAAAGGTATCCAAGAGCATCTGTTCTCCGTATTACGCGATATCGTTTATGTCAATATGCATTTAGCAGACGCACAACGGCTAAACCTGACGAACCCAATTCACATCACTAACCTCGTGTTCGGTATTCTGCGTAATGCCAGAGCCCTCACACCAGGTATCGAGCCAAACCTCGTCGTATGTTGGGGCGGTCACTCTATCAATGGCGTGGAATATCAATACACACGTGAAGTCGGTAACGAGCTTGGCTTGCGTGAACTTAATATCTGCACGGGTTGTGGCCCTGGTGCGATGGAAGGGCCAATGAAAGGTGCCGCTATCGGACATGCGAAGCAGCGTTATACTCAGCAACGTTATCTTGGTTTAACCGAACCTTCGATTATTGCAGCCGAGCCACCAAACCCAATCGTGAATGAGCTGGTTATCATGCCAGACATCGAAAAGCGTTTGGAAGCCTTTGTACGTATGGCGCATGGCATTGTGATTTTCCCTGGTGGTCCGGGTACTGCAGAAGAGTTGCTGTATATTCTTGGCATTATGATGCACCCAGACAACGCCGATCAGCCAATGCCTATCGTGTTAACAGGACCAAAAGAGAGTGAAGAGTACTTCCGCTCTATCGACGAGTTTGTTCGCGATACACTTGGCGAAGAAGGTCAAAAGCATTACGAGATCGTCATTGACGATCCGGCAGAAGTGGCACGCATCATGAAGCGCTCCATGGACTCTGTACGCCTTCACCGAAAAGAAAAAGGCGATGCTTATAGCTTTAACTGGTCATTAAAAATCGAGCCTAACTTCCAGTTACCATTCGATCCAACTCATGAGTCGATGGAGCAATTGGATTTAAGCTTAGATCAAGAACCTCAAGTCTTAGCGGCCAACCTGCGTCAAGCTTTCTCCGGTATCGTTGCTGGTAACGTCAAAGCCGAAGGCATTCGAGAAATCGAACGTCGAGGCCCTTTCACCATTCACGGTGATCCTGTGCTAATGAAAAAGCTCGATAAGTTACTACAGGACTTTGTCGAACAACACCGAATGAAATTACCTGGCGGTTCAGACTACGAACCGTGTTATCGCATCGCTCATCCAGAAATTGGTGGTCGATAGTCAGGCTAGCATTCGTTACACTAGGGGCATTACGCCCCTTTTTTATTGCTAAGTCATTATGTCTATTCATCTTGTTATTATTGATGCCCTAAACCTGATCCGCCGAGTGCACTCTGCACAACCGGATCCAACCGACATAGCAAGAACCATCACCACGACACAAAGAACCCTCACTCGCATTCTGTCAGAAGCCAACCCGACACACATCATTGCGGTTTTCGATCACCATGAACAAGACAGAGGGTGGCGAGCTGAGATTCTTCCAGACTATAAGCAAAATCGAAAACCAATGCCGGAACCACTGATGCAAGGTCTAGATGCGATTCAGCAAGCATGGTGGGAACAAGGTATTGATTCATTGCTTTCTGAAGGCGATGAAGCGGACGACTTGGTTGCTACTCTCGCGACGAAAGTGGCCAGTCATGGTGAAAAAGTCACCATCGTTTCTACGGATAAAGGCTACTGTCAGCTGCTTTCTCCTACCCTACAGATCCGTGATTACTTCCAACATCGTTGGTTAGATGAACCGTTTATCGAAAAAGAGTTCGGCGTAAAACCAAGCCAACTGGCCGATTATTGGGGGTTAACGGGGATCAGCTCTAGCCAAGTGCCAGGGGTTCCGGGCATTGGACCGAAAGCGGCGAAAGAGATTCTTACTCAGTTTGAGAATATTGAAGCAGCCTACGCCAGTGAAGACCTCGCACCGAAATACCGTAAAAAATTAGACGAGCACATTGAGTCTGCACGCTTATGTAAACGCGTCGCGGCTTTAAAGTGCGACATTGAACTCGGCTTTAACTTACAGGACATTCGCTTTACAGGACCAAATAAAGCGGAATAGTGTCTGATGATGGTTTCAAACCATAAAGCTCTCAGACAATAAAAAAGCGCCATTTGAAGGCGCTTTTTTCTATTCTCGGGACTATCCCCAAATGAATAGGAGATAGAATTAGTACGGCGAAATGTTCGATAGACACTGGATATGAATCGTGATTTCTTCACGATCATGATACAAATGCTTAGCTTGTAGTCTGAACTTTACCTTATTATCAATCAGGAACTGCTTCAGGTTTTCAAGGTCTTGCAGCACCTCGTCATAGCGGCCTTTCATTGGCAGCTTAAGGTTAAAGATTGCCTCTTTCGCCCAACCTTTTAACAGCCACTGGCCCATAAGGTGAGCAACACGAGCTGGCTTTTCTACCATGTCACAAACAATCCATGTTACGTTCTTACGGTCTGGTTCGAATTTAAAACCATCCACCATATGATGCTTGATCTGGCCGGTTTCCATCAAGCTGTCTGCCATCATGCCGTTATCGACACAGTGAACGAACATCGAGCGCTTCACCAGTTGGTACGTCCAACCGCCTGGGCATGCGCCTAAATCGACCCCCCACATTCCTGGAGCCAAACGCTCATCCCACTCTTCACGTGGAATAAAGACGTGAAATGCTTCTTCCAGTTTAAGCGTTGAACGACTTGGGGCGTCTGCTGGGAACTTAAGGCGAGGAATACCCATGAAGAACTGAGAGTTATTGTCAGTGTAAGAATAACCGACATAACAATGGCCAGGCTCCACAAAACAAATGTGCAATACTGGCTTCTTCGCGTTGTCTTTGTTCAACATTAGACCTTTACCGCGCAACGCTTGACGCATTGGGACAGTAAATTTACGGCAGAATTTCAGTAGTTCTTTCGCTTCATTCGTATCCGGAGTTTCAATTCTCAAATCTCCACAGCGAGGAAACGCTTCAATGTCTGCTAGCTCATTCAAAATTGGGCTAATGCGGTCATCACTTGGCAGCGATTGAAACTCAGCCGCTACCGCAAACATTTGGCGAGCGAAGATTAACGACTTAAAGTCCAAACCTCTCGCAAGTTTGTCCGCATCTCCATCTTGGTAACACTCGAAGACAACATAACCTGAGTTTCTCTTCACACGAGGGAAGCCATACACTTCCAACTGTGTCGCTTTGTCCTGAATTTCACCAGCACACTCTTTCTCAAAGCCAGAACGGCAATAGAGCATTAGTTGTTTCACTTGGAGACCTCTTTGATATTGAACGCAGCAAAAAAGAACAGACACCAACCAATCATGAACAGCAATCCTCCCATTGGAGTAATCGGCCCAAACCACTTAATGCCTGTCAGCGCCAGTGCGTAAAGACTGCCGCTAAAACAAAAGATGCCGATGATAAAGCAAATCGCTGCAATGAAAAAATATTTTTGTGCTTTTTGTCCCAAATTCAATAGCAATAAAACCGCACAAAACACAATCGCCAGCGTGTGAATAAACTGGTACAACACTCCGGTCTCAAATACGCCAAGTAAATACGGAGCCAACTGAGCTTTTAGCCCATGTGCAGCAAAGGCTCCTAGAGCGACAGAAACCAGCCCAGACAAACCAGAAAATGAGAGTAACCACTTACTTTTCACGGTACACCTCTTTGATAAACGCCGCTAACTGCTCTACCGCGAGATCGATGTTACCCGCCTCGGTATGGCCTGAGCTCTTGCGCGGTTTAAAGCTGTGGTCACCATCGGGTAAAAAACTCACCTTAACTTGCGATGAAAGGACAAAGTCATCGAATTCCTCACGCTTACCAAAGGTGTCTCGCTCCCCTTGTAGAATCAGCGTAGGTTTCTCGATATTCGCTAAGTGATCGCCTTTGAACTTTTCTGGCTTTCCCGGTGGGTGAAATGGAAACCCTAAACAGGCAATGCCCGCCACCAGCTCATTTTCAGCCAGTAAACTCGACATGCGGCCACCCATTGACTTACCACCAATGACAATAGGTTGAGAGGTAAAGTGAGCAATCACTTCTTCATAAGCTTTCAGCAGTTTTGGCGCACGATCTGGTGGGCGCTTTTTCCCATCTTCCGCTCGCTTAATCATATACGGGAAGTTAAATCGCACCACGCGAATTCCTTGCTCAACTAATCCTTTGGCAACGGCGGTCATGAAATCATGTTCCATCCCCGCTCCAGCGCCATGGGCAAAGATAAATAGAGGACCGCTCTCAGGTCCCTCAACTATCCATTGGCTCATCTAGTACTTCCTCTTGCTCTTTTCTCGCGGTCGCTAACATCCAGTCTCTAAACGTTGCGATTCGGCCCATATCTGCCTGCTGTTCATGACACACCACGTAGAATGCATTCTTGGAGATTAACACCTCGTCGAATGGCGCGATGAGTCGTCCAGCTTCCATTTCTGGCTTGGCGAGTACGTTGTTACCAAGCGCAACCCCCTGACCATGCGCAGCAGCCTGTAGCACCATCGTCGAGTGACTGAAAATAGGACCGTGGTTTACATTGATACCTTCGATGTTGTAATGACGCGCAAACTGCTTCCAGTCTTTACGCGAAGTATCATGTAACAAAGTGTGTAATTTGAGGTCACTTAGAGATTCTAATGGTTTGTTGCCTAAAAGTAACGAAGGTGAACAAAGTGGGATCAGAAACTCTTGGTACAATTTATCCGCTCGCAAACCCGGCCAATTCCCACGGCCATAATAGATAGCCACATCTACATCATCAGTCAGTGAACCTTCATCCATATCCACAGCTTTAATACGTACATCGATATCTGGCTCTTGAGCATTAAAATCGGCCAAACGAGGCACCAACCATTGGATAGCAAAACTCGGCGGTAGACTGATCGTCAATGCCCCTTTTTCACTACGTTCCAATACCTTATCTGTCGCCTCGGCAATCGAGGTGAAAATATCTTTGATGTCGAGAAAGTAACTTTGTCCTTCTTCTGTCAACAATAGCGAACGATTACGGCGACGAAAGAGCTTCAACGATAAGAACTCTTCGAGTGCTTTAATTTGGTGACTGACCGCGGCTTGAGTAACAAACAACTCTTCTGCCGCTCGCGTAAAACTGAGATGGCGAGCAGCCGCTTCGAAGACTCGAAGCGAATTTAATGGAGGCAATCTGCGAGACATATGGGACCTCAAATAGGATTAGTTTTTTTAATCTGAAACATTATAAAATGTCCGTTGTCGAACAGCCAGATAAATTCTATATTTCACCCCGCAACACGAGCCTGAACGGCTTGATTTCTTTGGAAATCAATTGGCTTCGTTGTTGCGATGTTGTGTTTGCAAACTCGTATTTCGAGTTAGGTAGATTTCTACCATAATGTTTTGTCCACACTCCCTGTGACAAAACATATACTTCCTGTATTTATTTTTGACCTGTCTGTCAAATTTGTTACACCGCCTAAATTAGGCGGTGTTTTTTTATCTATCGAAAATCTCATCCGCATATCTGGCAGCAACATCACTTTATTACTCTTCTTTCGGATTAATTATCGTTATATCAACACAAAGTATATGGCTTTGCGATAAGCCTCAACATTATGCTAAGTAATGATTAGCTGTAACGCGATCAAAAACAAAAAAGGCGCAAATTGATGTCTCAATTTGCGCCTTTTAACGTCTTTTTATCAGTCAACTATGGGCGGTAAACTTTTACGTTATTGAAGCCTTGCTCTTGCAAGTAAAGTGCTTGCAGACGGCTCATCACCCCACGGTCACAGTACAATAGATATGTCTTAGATTGGTCTAAATCACCAAACTGTGTACCCAACTTGTAGAATGGGATATGTTTCACATCCACACCTTCGATTTCGAGCGGGTTATCGTCTTCCTCTTCAGGACTACGAATATCTAGCACAACCGCGTGCTCTTCTACCGCTTCAACCTGCTCGACTTCTGGTGCTGCTTGCTCAGACTCTTTCGCGATATCACGAATGTCCATCATGCGTGCATCACGAACTACTTGCTCAAGAATGCTAAAGTCAAACTTCTCTTCTTCCGCTTCTAGCTTCGCTTTAATCGCTTTTACTGTCGGCTTCTTAGAAATAACACCACAATACTCTGGCATAGTCTTCGCAAAGTCTTCCGTGCCGATTTCGCGTGCTAGGTTAATGATGTCTTCTTTATCCCAGTTGATAAGTGGGCGCAGAATCAACGTGTCCGTTACGTTATCGATATGGCGGAGGTTAGTTAGCGTTTGGCTCGATACTTGACCGAGCGCTTCGCCTGTTACCAATGCTTCGATCTTCATCTTCTGAGCGATCATGCCTGCTGCACGCATGAACATACGCTTCAAGATAACCCCCATTTGGCCGTCATCGACTTTCTCTAGGATTTCCGCAACCACAGGTTCGAAATCAACTGAGATGAAACGTACTTTTGCTGAAGAGCCGTATTTGTTCCATAGGTAGTGAGAAACCTGCTTAACGCCGATTTCGTGCGCTGGACCACCTAGGTTAAAGAAACAGTAGTGTACTTTTGAGCCACGTTTGATGTGTAGATAGCTAGAAACACCAGAGTCAAAACCACCAGAGATCAAGCTCAACACGTCTTCTTGCGTACCCAGTGGGAAGCCGCCTAGACCTTTATGACGAGCCAGCACTTGGTTTAGCTTATCGTTCGAGACTTCCACCTTGATCGTCACGTCTGGGTTTTGCAGCTTAACTCTTGCGCTCTCAATCGCTTGGTTTAAACCACCGCCGACATAACGCTCTAGTTCGATAGAGGTAAAGTCGTGCTTACCGCGACGCTTCGCACGTACAACAAAGGTTTTATTTTCGAGTGCAGAGCGATTTAGCTCCAGTACTTGTTCGAAGATATCGTGCAAGTCTTTAAATTCGGTCTGCTTCACTTCCAGTACGTGGTGAATGCCTGGTGTATGAGTCAAAACCTCAAGAACTTCAGCGTGGAATTCGTTACTCTCAGAGGTCACTTCAATGTGATCACGACGGTTGAATACCGCGACAGATTCCGTGCGGCTCTTAATGATGTTACGAATGTTGCACTCTAAAATCTTTGTGAAGCGCTTACGCACAGATTCACTTTTTACAAAAATTTCTGGATGGGGCTTTACAATAAATTTCATAGTCTAATTCGCAGGTTAGTTTCGCAATCAACAAAGAGTGACACTCAACTTCAATACTTCATACGCAGTAAAACCGCGTTTCAGTCACAAAAAGTAGTCTGAGCTCACTTTTAAGGCGCAAGATTATACACCCAAGCGGATTGGAAAAACAAAAAAAGCGAGCAATCTGCTCGCTTTCTTATCTCTCTACTGACTTAAAACTAAAGTCTAGTTATTGAATTACAGGCACTTCTTCACTGTATAGTGGTTCGCCTTGCATGATGCTGATTTCAACCCGTCGGTTAAGCGCGCGATTTTCATCAGAATCATTCGGCAACAATGGTTCAGTATCTGCCATGCCTCGCACTCTCAAACGTTGATGAGAGAAGCCTCTCACCTTCTCCATCTCTTGTGCAACCGATACGGCGCGCTGAGAAGAGAGATCCCAGTTAGAACGATAAAGCTCTGAGTCCAACGGTCGGTTGTCCGTATGACCAGATACTCGCACAATGCCTGGCATGTCTTTTACTAACTCTGCAATTTGTCGAACTAAAGGACGGAATTTAGGCTGCAAAAAGGCCGAACCTTCAGGGAATGCACCTTTTTCACGCATACGTATAACAATCTGTTGGCCAAGATTTTCAACTTCAATCGCACCTTGTTCAATCTCTCGCTCTAAGGCTTTCTTGATGCTTTCCATCAAGGTTTCCATCTCTTGCGACATCTCTTCAGATTGCTGCTGTTGCATGTCCGCTTCTGCAGATTGATTGTTTTGCGTTGACGTTTCTGGCGATTGACCACCGGTTAACTTTCCTTCATCACGCTTTGTGCCACCAGCTCGGTCAGACTCCCCTTCATGAAATTCGAGCGTCTGCTGAGTGATGTCCATGGTTTGCTGCATGATGACATCAATCGGCGTTGGTTCCGGTCGGCCCGGTCGAAACTCTTGAGCAATGATGCTAGTACCTTTGGGAATGTCTTTCACTTCAAGTTGATTTTGTACACCGAAGGCAAATTTCATTGATCCCGCAATCTGTTTGAACTTCAGCACGTCCATCTCAGAAAACGAGAGCAGAAGAACAAAGAAACACATCAGTAGCGACATTAAGTCCGCGAATGTCCCCATCCATAACGGGAGACCAGGTGGCGGACAATCGCATTTGTTATCTTCATCATCCATCACTACTCTCCAAGTTACTCGTCAATCTCAAGGGCACGTTTACCTTCGTTGAGGTAGTTCTTCAAGTAGCTATCAATCACTCGCGGGTTTTGACCATCTTGAATCGCTAATACGCCATCCATGATCAAACGGCGGTTTAGCGTTTCTTGATCACGGCGCAGAGAAAGCTTATCCGCAATAGGGAAAAACACCATGTTGGACAGGATCGCGCCATACAATGTGGTTAAGAGTGCAACCGCCATTGCTGGTCCAATCGCTTTTGGATCATCCATATTTGAGAGCATCGCGACTAAGCCAACCAAGGTACCAATCATCCCCATTGCAGGGGCAACGTCACCAAAGGCGCGAAATACGCCAGTGCCTTGAGTATGTCGTTCATCCGTAAGCGCGATGTCTTTTTTGAGTGCCGCTCTCACAACGTCGGCATCATGGCCATCAACCAGTAGATCAATGCCTTTCTGCATGAATGTGTTGTTTATTTCCATCTCTTCAAGAGCAAGAAAACCACCTTTACGTGCCGCATCGGCCATTTCCACAATTTTTGCGATCAAGTCTTCCGGTTCATCCGCTTTAAACATGAAGGCTTTGCCTGCGATCTTTGTTGCACCAAAGAACTGTCCCATTGTGAACTTCATCAGTACTACAAATATTGAGCCACCAACGACAATAAGGATCGACGTGACATCGACAAACATGCCGATGCTGCCACCAAGCACCATCGCCATAATGACGAATGCAAAACCACCAATCAAACCTAATAGGGTTGCTAAATCCACAAAGCACTCCTCACGCTATACTCAAATACTGCCATTGGGCGGATTATTACCTGTATCGACAACTCGCGCAGAATTTTTAGAAAAATCTTAGCTAATGGATCACAAATTAGACTTAACAACCTTAACCAAAATATGGGGTTTCAGCGCTTAGGCTCGTTTAACGCTAATTTTGTGACAATTATATAAGGTTAAATTTGACCAAGTTACTAGGCTAAGGTAACTTTCGTGCATCTTCTCCAAGGCTTGATTAAGGCAGAAAAAAGATGGCGGTCAAGAAACCAGAAAACATGACCTTCGAAGCAACCATTGAAGAGCTTGATAGCTTGGTTGATCAATTAGAAAATGGCGATCTTGCCCTAGATGATGCTCTACGTAAGTTTGAACGAGGCATTGCCTTAGCTCGTGCCGGCCAAACTAAACTTAGCGACGCCGAACAGCGCGTAAGTATTCTTCTCAGCGAAGATGATGAAGCACCACTGAGTGACTTCAAACCAGATTCAGAATAACCATCAGTAGTGAGCAATGTGATGCAACAGACATTGACGTCTTTTCAACAAAGAAACAATCAGCAATTGAACTTGTGGCTCGATCAGCTTCCATATCAAGAGCAGCCATTGATTCAGGCAATGAAATACGGCCTTTTGCTAGGTGGAAAACGCGTTCGCCCTTTTCTTGTTTACATCACAGGTCAAATGCTCGGCTGTAAACCTGAAGACTTAGACACTCCTGCCGCTGCTATCGAATGTATACATGCCTATTCACTCATTCATGATGATCTGCCAGCCATGGACGATGATGAACTGCGTCGAGGTCAACCAACTTGTCATATTAAGTTTGATGAAGCAACCGCAATACTGACAGGTGATGCACTACAAACTCTCGCCTTCACCATTATTGCAGATGGTCAATTAACCCCGGCGGCAGAAACTCAACGCATCAACATGATCAAAGCGTTGGCGCATTCTTCTGGCGCCAACGGCATGTGTGTTGGGCAAGCCTTAGATTTAGGCGCAGAAAATCGCCAAGTTTCTCTTGAAGAAATGGAAGAGATACACCGTAAAAAAACCGGAGCTCTGATTGATTGTGCGGTAAAATTAGGTGCATTAGCTGCTGGTGAGAAAGGTATCGAGGTTCTACCTCACTTGGAGCGCTACTCAAAAGCAATTGGTTTGGCGTTTCAGGTTCAAGACGATATTCTTGATATCATCAGTGACACAGAAACACTGGGTAAGCCTCAAGGTTCTGACCAAGGTCTGAATAAGAGCACTTATCCTTCCCTGCTGGGTTTAGAGGGAGCCATTGAGAAAGCTCACACTCTGTTACAGGAAGCACTTCAAGCATTGGAAGCTATCCCATACAATACTCAGTTACTCGAAGAGTTCGCCCGATATGTCATCGAGCGCAAAAATTAACACTATAAGCGCGCATTTATATGACTCTTGATATTTCAAAGTACCCAACACTGGCGTTAGCAAATACACCGGAAGAATTACGTCTCCTTCCGAAAGAAACATTACCAAATCTGTGTGATGAACTGCGAACGTATCTGCTAAATTCAGTGAGCCAATCTAGCGGACACTTAGCGTCTGGCTTAGGCACCGTAGAGCTAACTGTCGCTCTGCATTATGTTTACAACACCCCTATCGACAAATTGATCTGGGATGTTGGTCATCAGGCTTACCCGCATAAAATCCTCACCGGACGTCGCGATAAAATGCCAACAATTCGCCAAAAGGATGGTCTACACCCTTTCCCCTGGCGTGAAGAAAGTGAATATGACACCTTATCTGTCGGTCACTCTTCGACATCTATTAGTGCAGGTCTTGGCATGGCCATCAGCGCACAAAAAGAAGGTAAAGGTCGTAAAATCGTCAGTGTGATTGGTGATGGCGCAATTACAGCAGGCATGGCATTCGAAGCCATGAACCACGCTGGCGACGTTCATCCTGATATGTTGGTTATTCTGAACGACAACGAAATGTCGATTTCAGAAAACGTCGGCGCCCTGAATAACCACCTTGCGAAAGTACTTTCTGGCAGCTTGTACACTTCTATCCGTGAAGGCGGTAAAAAAGTGTTGTCTGGTGTTCCACCTATTAAAGAGTTGGTTCGCCGTACGGAAGAACACCTCAAAGGCATGGTAGTGCCTGGTACTCTGTTCGAAGAGTTCGGCTTTAATTACATTGGCCCGATTGATGGGCACGACGTCAATGAACTCGTCAAAACGCTAAAAAACATGCGTGAGCTCAAAGGTCCTCAGTTCCTACACATCATGACCAAGAAAGGCAAAGGTTATGAGCCTGCCGAGAAAGATCCTATCGGCTACCATGGTGTTCCTAAATTCGATCCAACGCATAACTGTCTACCGAAAAGCAGTGGCGGTAAGCCAACTTACTCAAAGATCTTTGGTGACTTTTTATGTGACATGGCGGCCCAAGATCCTAAGCTAATGGCAATTACGCCAGCAATGCGCGAAGGCTCGGGTATGGTACGTTTCTCAAAAGAATATCCAGACCAATACTTTGACGTGGCGATTGCTGAGCAACACGCTGTGACACTTGCAACAGGCATGGCAATTGCGGGCGATCATCCAATCGTAGCTATCTATTCGACTTTCTTGCAACGTGGTTATGACCAACTGATCCACGATATCGCGATCATGGATTTACCAGTAATGTTCGCTATCGACCGTGCAGGTCTCGTTGGTGCAGACGGCCAAACTCACCAAGGCGCATTCGATCTAAGCTTTATGCGCTGTATTCCGAACATGGTGATCATGGCGCCAAGTGACGAAAACGAATGTCGACAAATGCTTTACACTGGCCATAAACATACTGGCCCTAGTGCGGTTCGATACCCTCGCGGTAGCGGGATGGGCGTAGAAATCGAAACTGAGTTTACGGCTTTAGAAATCGGTAAAGGACGCATGGTTCGCCAAGGTGAAAAAGTTGCTATTCTGAACTTTGGTACTTTCTTGGGTAACGCGCTAGAAGCGGCAGAATACCTTAACGCCACTGTTGCTGATATGCGCTTTGTGAAGCCGCTCGATGAAGCATTAATTCGTCAATTAGCCGCAGATCATGATGTGCTCGTGACGTTAGAAGAAAATGTTATCGCAGGTGGTGCAGGTGCTGGTGTCGTTGAGTTCATGATGAAAGATAAAATCATTAAACCTGTGTTGAACCTAGGTTTACCCGATGAGTTTATTCATCAGGGAACACAAGATGAACTGCATGAAGAGCTTGGTCTCGATGCAAAAGGGATTGAACAATCCATCTTGGATTATTTAGCAAAATAGAATTTAAAAAGGGATGCTCATGGCATCCCTTTTTTATGTCCAACGTTTAATTCATCCAGCCTGCGTATTTTGCGACTAGAAACAGGGCAACACCAGCCATAATTCCCGCCACGATATCATCAACCATAATACCCAGCCCACCGTGAACTCGCTTATCTAGCCACCCAATTGGCCACGGTTTTACCATGTCGAAAAAACGGAACAGGATGAAGCCAGTGAGCAACCACTTCCACTCGGTCAACGGAATATTTAACGCAGGGACGATACCCATCGTAATCCAAAAACCCGCAAATTCATCCCATACGATTGAACCATGATCATGTACTTTCATGTCTGCAGACGTCACTTGGCAGATTTGAATGCCGATCACACACGAAATCAGAACAACAATGACATACGCCGTAAATGGCAATTGCGCCAACAACAAAAAGAAGGGCACGGCCGCCAGTGTCCCCATTGTTCCTGGAATAAACGGGGATAATCCACTGCCAAAACCCGTCGCCAATAGATGCCACGGGTTCTTTAATGAAATCAGAGAAAGAGGGTTGGTCATATCCTTAAACCTATACTGCTAGTTTGGTTTCAATCGTCATGCCTGTGAGTTGCTCAATAGTAACAGGCTCTTGGCTAGAGCTTAGCTCAGATCATTTAAAGTGGTCGAAGCCACTTAAGTCCCAATCAAGTGGTTGATTGTTATCATGCAGCTCGAAGGTTCCATTTGGTCGGATTTGACCAATACATGTGACCTTACAGCCAGTATGAGATAAAGCGCTTTGTAACGAGCCTCGATTTTGCTCCGGCACGGTAAAACACAACTCGTATTCTTCGCCACTTGCTAAAGCATACTGCTGCGCGCTGATCTTATCATCTAAAAACTGGACTAATTCTGAAGAGATCGGTAGCTGAGAGACATCAATACTCACCCCAACCTGAGATCGCTGTAAAATGTGCTTAATATCAGAGATTAAACCATCTGAAATATCTATCGCCGACGAGGCTAAGCCAACAAGAGCTTGTCCAGCAAGCACACGCGGAGAACTAAGGTAATGAGCTCGCTCTAGTGCTTCCGCGCCGACTCTGCTGCGCAGAGAGTCATCTAGAATCACATCCAAACCAGCTTTTGCATCGCCAAGGTTTCCCGTTACGTATACCCAATCCCCAGGCTTTGCGCCGGATCGCGTGAGCGCTTTGTCTTCAGGTACAAAACCTTGCACCGTTAGTGTCAGACACAATGGCCCTTTGGTGGTGTCACCGCCTATTAACTGGATACCATAGTAATCAGCCAGTTCGAAAAATGCATCACAGAAAGGAGCCAGCCATTCTTCATCTGGCTCGGGCATCGTTAATGCAAAGCTCACCCACGCAGGCGTTGCGCCCATCGCAGCCAAATCACTGATGTTAGAAGCCAATGCTTTGTGTGCGACCCATGCTGGGTTCGCGTCGGCTAAGAAATGCGTTCCAGCTACCAATGTATCCGTGCTAATCGCAATCTGAACATTAGCTGGCGCTTTGACCAAAGCGCAATCATCACCAGCGGCTAGATGGACATCTTTACGTTGGCTCTGACGACCGACGAAGTACTTGTCTATCAGATTAAATTCACCAGACATAATCACTTACTTTTTGATGTAAAAGCTTTTGATACAAAAAAGGTCAGCATGTGCTGACCTTTTCATTGAAGAAATCGTTATTTCTTACGAATGTGAGGTGCTGCTTTATCAAGTACACCGTTCACAAACTTGTGGCTATCTTCTGCTGCGAAGACTTTTGCAAGTTCAATCGCTTCATTGATAACAACTTTGTAAGGAACATCTTCGCGACGAGTCATCTCGTACATAGCAAGGCGAAGAAGAGCAAGTTCCATCATATCTAAATCCTGCATAGGACGAGAGATGTATGGACGAATTTTGCTATCTAGCTCAGCGTGGCTAAGTACAACACCGCTTAGTAGTTCACGGAAGTAAGCTACGTCTGTTTCTGGAGCAGCAAGCGCTGGCTCAGATGCATGAAGTTCTTCTTCATCGTATTTGTCGCCAGACAAAAACTGTTCTTCAATCTTGGCAACATTCTCTTTAGTAATTTGCCATGAGTAGATCGCCTGTAGAGCGAATTGACGTGCGTTACGACGTGCGGCTGGTTTCACACTGGCCCCCATTAGGAATCAATTTCAGATAGTACATTAATCATTTCAAGTGCGCTTAGTGCAGCCTCTGCACCTTTATTACCAGCCTTGGTTCCTGCGCGTTCAATCGCTTGATCGATCGTATCAACAGTCAAAACACCAAATGCTACTGGAATGCTGAATTCCATAGACACTTGTGCTAGACCTTTGTTCATTTCACTACAAACATAGTCAAAGTGAGGCGTTCCACCGCGAATAACAGACCCTAGAGAAACAATAGCGTCGAATTTGCCAGTTTTAGCAACACGCTGAGCTACTAGAGGTAGTTCTACGGCACCTGGACAACGCACAACCGTGATGTTGTCTTCGCTTACTTGTCCGTGACGCTTTAGTGTATCGATCGCACCAGAAAGTAGGCTTTCGTTAATAAAACTGTTGAAACGAGAAATAACGATAGCAATTTTTGCATTTGGCGCTGGGAAGCCACCCTCGATCACTTTCATAAGCTTTCCTTTAACTCTATTTATAAGTGAAATATGTTCATCAAGTGAGAATCGCCGGATTCTAGCACAAATTTGTGAGCAATATCTAATGGAAATTGGAGGCAAATCACCGGTTCCTAGCCATTGACGAGTTGAGTGCGTAAAAGACTAGGAACTTATTGTTCGGTTGTTACTCGCAGACGTACTCAACCACGTTCAGACCAAAACCACCTAATGCGTGGTACTTTTTGTTGGTCGATGACAGAAGGCGCATATCATGTACACCGAGATCCGCAAGAATCTGTGACCCCACACCAACACGGCGAGACGTGCCTTGTTTTTTAGCAAGCGTTGGTGCTTCACCTTTGTCTTGCGCTTCAAACATCTTCACGCGATGGATAAGTAGATCGGTCGATTCTTCATGGCCAAGAACAACCAGCACACCGCCTTCTTCACCAATGCGTTTCATTGCCTTATCTAGTGTCCAGCTGCGCTCTGCATTACGATCGCTACGTAGTAAGTCGGTAAAAACGTCTTGAAGATGTACGCGAACCAGTGGCGCTTTTTCTTTCAAATCGCCCTTGCACATTGCGTAGTGCACTTGGTTATCAATGGTGTCCTTGTAGGTGAATAACGTGAACTCGCCAAACTCTGTCGGTAACTTGCACTCTGCCACACGTTCAATCGTTGTCTCAGTGTTATTGCGGTACTCAATTAGGTCGGCAATAGTGCCCAATTTAATACCGTGCTTCTCTGCAAAGATCTCTAGATCAGGGCGACGAGCCATGGTGCCGTCGTCATTTAAGATCTCAACAATCACCGATGCAGGCTCTAAACCAGCAAGGCGAGCCAAATCACATCCAGCTTCAGTGTGACCAGCGCGAGTCAGTACGCCGCCATCTTGGGCCGCGAGCGGGAAGATATGACCAGGCTGCACCAAATCCGCAGCTTTGGCGTTTGGCGCGACTGCCGCTTGAACCGTACGTGCGCGATCCGCGGCTGAAATACCCGTCGTTACCCCTTCTGCCGCCTCAATCGAAACAGTAAAGTTGGTTGTGTATTGCGCATTATTGTCTTGCACCATTGGTGGCAGACCTAGGCTTTCGCAACGATCTTTGGTCATGGTTAAACAAATCAGGCCACGGCCATAGGTTGCCATAAAGTTGATGGCTTCCGGCGTAATATGCTCGGCAGCCATGATCAAGTCACCTTCATTCTCGCGGTCTTCATCATCCATTAGGATGACCATTTTGCCTGCGCGAATATCATCAATAATTTCTTGTGGCGTACTGATTGGCATAGTCTGTTTTCCCGTTATTCTAAATTTGTTATTGCGGCAGCAATGAAAAAATCATGTTGCAGTGAATGCTGGTGAGGTCAATAGTTTGAGCTTTGCACCAAGCAAGTCAATGAATCTCGCGGTGTTCTGTGAGTCTGCTCTTTATCGCATGCCTCACGCAGCCACTCCCAAGACTTATGCAAAACCGTTTTGCTGTAAAAAGTCCATCGTGATACGAGACTCGGCCTTATCTTCTTGCTGCCCTTGCAGTAAACGCTCCATATAACGCGCAAGTACATCAACTTCTAAGTTTACTTTGCGCCCCACTTGAAACTGGTCAATCGTAGTTTCTTCACTCGTATGAGGAACGATCGTCAGCTTAAAAGCATTTTTACGTAAGTCGTTGACGGTTAGGCTAATACCATCAACAGTAATCGAGCCTTTCTCTGCAACGTACTTGCTAATTCCCGCTGGCATTGCAACCCAAAACTCTATCGCACGGCCAACTGAATTGCGTTCGACAATTTCACCAACCCCATCGACATGGCCAGAAACGATATGTCCACCCAATCGCGTTGTTGGTAACATGGCTTTTTCTAGATTCACCTTATCGCCCACTTGGTACTCGGCAAACCCAGTTTTCTTCAAGGTTTCTAATGACAGATCAGCACTGTAATAGTGCCTTCCGAAGTCAACTACCGTTAAGCAAACACCATTGGTCGCAATGCTATCGCCTAACTTAACGTCTGACATATCAAGCGTACCCGTTTCAATCGTGACGGTGATGTCTTCGCCCTTCGGCGTAATCGCAGCTAACTTGCCAACTGCTTCTACTATTCCTGTAAACATACTATTTCTTATCTAAGTTCATTACGTTTTATGGTGGCGGTGATGCGAATGTCTACCCCAACCATACGAACGTCTGTAATGTTTAAATCTATGACGTCAGCCATAGCGCTTAACCCTAAAGCACCGATAAGCCCCCGACCATCGCTGCCCATGAGTTTTGGCGCAAGGTAAACAATGAGCTCATCTACAAGGTTAGCCTTTATCATCGCACTCGCTAGCGTAGCTCCAGCTTCAACCCATAAGTGATTGATGTGGTGCTCATCCGAGATACGTTTTAATGTTGTTGATAAGTCAATTTGGTCAGCGCTGTCCAATAGAGGGATACAGTCTCCATCTGGGCTAACAATAACTCGCTCTCCATCGGTGTGGAACAGCTTGAGCGCATCCGTTAAATGGTTCTGACGGTCTAAGATTACACGTACTGGTTGACGAAGTTCTTCTCGTAAATACTGCGCTTGAACACTGGTAGGTAAGTCATCCCAACGCACATTGAGTGACGCATTATCATCAATCACCGTTTTGCTGGTAGAGAGAATGCCACCACTCATCGCTCGATAATGCTGCACATCTTGGCGGGCCGCTGGGGAGGTGATCCATTGGCTCTGCCCATTGCTGAGTGCGCTTTGCCCATCCAAACTGGCAGCCATTTTTAATTGAACAAACGGCATGCCTGTACGCATGTACTTTATAAACCCTGGATTAAGGGCAAGAGCATCTCGCTCTAACAAGCCGATTTGTACTTCAACTCCGGCATCACGCAACATCTGGATGCCCCGCCCCGCAACTTTAGGGTTTGGGTCTACCATTGCGCAAACCACACGTGCCACTTTGGCTTTGATTAGCCCTTCAGCACATGGCGGTGTACGGCCGTAATGAGAGCAAGGTTCGAGCGTCACATAAGCGGTTGCACCAACTGCTTTTTCACCCGCCATGCGCATCGCGTGCACTTCGGCATGTGGCTCACCAGCACGATGGTGATATCCTTCACCGACAATTTCGTCATCACGAACGATGACACACCCTACATTTGGATTCGGGGCGGTGGTATAAATGCCACGTTTCGCTAACTTAATAGCTCGTGACATCATGGCGAAATCTAAATCAGAAAACGCTCTTTCAGGAGTGTGTTGAGTCATGAGCTACTCAGTCTTCTAGGCGGGCAATCTCTTCGCCAAACTCGCGAATATCTTCAAAGCTGCGGTAAACGGAAGCGAAACGAATGTAAGCTACCTTATCGAGCTCTTTGAGCTGGTCCATGACTAAATTACCAATCATTTCACTCGGAACCTCTCGCTCACCCGTCGCACGCAGTTGTGATTTGATCATACTGATCGCTAACTCTATAGAATCGGCACTCACTGGGCGTTTCTCTAATGCACGCTGAATACCGCCAACCATTTTATCTTCATCAAATGGTTCACGGTTGCCATTCGATTTGATCACTTTAGGCATCACTAACTCTGCGCTTTCAAACGTAGTAAAACGCTCGCTACACGCCAAGCACTGACGGCGACGTCGAACTTGATGGCCATCAGCCACTAAGCGGGAATCAATAACTTTGGTATCGTTCTCGGAACAAAAAGGACAATGCATATCACCTCCATATTTATACCCAAATAACCTCATGAGCAATCACGAATAACCACGCGTTCATGGTTATACGGACTCTATTAAAGCTATTTGGGTATAACGCTTTCAAACCGAAATAAAAGCTCATGTAGTGTAGCGGAATTGGAATGTTAGACAAAACAAAAAGGGGCGCAAAGGCCCCTTTTTCACTCAAGATCTCGTCGAATGTGTTAACTGCGTGCTAAGTAGTTCGCTTTACCAACCCACTTGTAGCTAGTTAGCTCTTCTAAGCCCATTGGACCACGGGCATGTAGCTTTTGCGTGGATACTGCGACTTCTGCGCCAAGGCCAAATTGCGCACCGTCTGTAAAGCGCGTTGAAGCATTCACATAAACCGCCGCCGAACCGACAGAATTGATGAACAGTTCTGAGTTTTCCAAACTATTGGTCATGATCGCATCTGAGTGGCTCGCGTTATGAACACGCATATGATCAATTGCATCTTTCACATCAGACACGACTTTTACACCAAGGGTGTAGCTCAACCATTCCGTATCAAAGTCACCTTCAACAGCATCGCGTACTTGTTTCGCTTGCTCCATGAGTTCTTTTGCTTTTGGCTCTGCCACGAACGTCACTTTTTCGTCCATACGCTCAACGATCATTGGTAGAAACTGTGCTGCAATTTTTTCATGCACGAGCAGCGTATCTAGTGAGTTACATGCTGATGGGCGTTGAACTTTCGAGTTTTCAACCACATTCAGGGATTTCTCTAGATCAGCGGATTCGTCGACAAAGATATGGCTAATACCAAAGCCGCCAATAATCACCGGAATCGTGCTGTTTTCTTTACACATTTTGTGTAGGCCAGCACCACCGCGTGGAATGATCATGTCGACGTAATCGTCCAATTTAAGCAGTTGAGAGACTAGCTCACGATCTGGCTTTTCAATGTACTGAACCGAAGCGGCAGGAAGGTTCGCCTTTGCTAGCGCAGACTGAATAACCTTCACTAATTCCATATTCGAGAAAAATGTCTCTTTGCCGCCACGCAAAATGCTTGCGTTGCCGGTTTTCAAGCACAGTGCCGCAATATCAATAGTCACGTTAGGACGCGCTTCATAAATTACGCCCACAACACCCAGTGGTACGCGGCGACGAGACAATGACATCCCATTTTCCAGTACCTTACTGTCGATTTCGCTGCCTACAGGATCGCTCAAGCTAATGACGTTGCGAACATCATTAGCAATTGCAGTCAATCGTTCTTCATTCAGCAAAAGGCGATCAAGCAGTGCATCGGTTAAACCCGCTTCACGGCCAAGTTCGATGTCTTTAGCGTTTGCCGCCAAAATAGCAACGGAGTTTGCTTCTAGCTCATCAGCAATGATCGCTAAAGCTTGGTTCTTTTGCGCAGTTGACGCTGTCGCTAATTCGAAAGCTGCATCTTTAGCAGCTTTACCCATATTCGTTAAATCCACTTTGCTTCCCTCTAATTCTATTCCTGAATGACGACCAAATCATCGCGATGAATCACCTCAGAGCCATAATCATGCCCCAAAATAGAGATGATATCTTTACTGTGCTTACCAGTAATTTTAGTTAGGTCATCACTTGAGTAGGCGCTGATGCCACGAGCCACCAACTTACCGTGAGAATTTGTTACACGCGCCACTTCGCCTCGTGCAAAGTCACCACTTACTTTGATTACCCCTTTAGCAAGTAGGCTACTGCCCTTACCGACCACAGCATTTACCGCACCGTCATCAATAATGATGTCGCCCGATGCCGCAGGTCCCGCCAGAATCCAGCGTTTACGGTTTTCTAAAGCTTCAGCGCAAGGTAGGAAGCGTGTGCCTTGTGGCTCTGCACTCAAAGAGTCAAAGATAACATTCGGTGCACTACCGGCAGCAATAATAACCTCGATACCAGCGCGGCGAGCGATGTCTGCGGCTTGCAGCTTCGTTGCCATACCGCCAGTACCCAATGTTGTACCACTTCCTCCTGCGATTTTACGCAGCGTATCGTCGATGGTTTTTACTTCCTTGATCAACTCTGCATTTGGGTCTTTACGAGGGTCAGCAGTAAACAGACCTTTTTGGTCAGTTAAAAGCAAGAGCTTATCTGCGCCACACAAAATGCCCACCAAAGCGGAAAGGTTGTCGTTATCGCCCACTTTAATCTCACTGGTCGCAACGGCATCATTTTCGTTTACGATAGGAATAATATCGTTCGCAACGAGCGCATTGATGGTGTCACGTGCGTTTAAGAATCGCTCGCGATCTTCTAAATCAGCACGAGTTAGTAGCATTTGGCCGATCTTGATACCGTAAATACCAAACAAAGACTCCCATGTTTGAATCAAGCGACTTTGCCCTACCGCCGCAAGTAATTGTTTACTCGCCATCTCGTTGGGCAATGCGGGGTAACCAAGATGCTCACGGCCTGCTGCAATAGCACCAGACGAAACCATTACCACTGAATGGCCTTGTTTTTTAAGCTCAGCACACTGGCGCGCTAACTCAACCATGTGAGCACGGTCGAGTGCCAGAGTGCCGCCTGTCAGCACACTTGTACCCAGTTTCACAACGACAGTTTGTGGTTGTGAAACAACTGCATTTTGTTGATTCGTTGTCATGATGTCTTCTGAAGTGAAAAACAAATAAAGAGAGGATGTTTTAACAATCAAAGAGGGAATTAACAAGAGAAAAGGTGCGTTTTCGCACCTTTTTGTTTGGTATTAAATGAAAACAACCAAATTAAGCGAAATCGAAAGACTCCGTGTGATATTCGACTTCTAATTTGAAGTGTTCTTCTAAAGTATCAACCAGCTTTTGATGGAATGTGCTCTGCGTCAGATACACTTCCTCTACCGCTTTTTTAGGCAGGGCTTCAGATACCCATTGCCCTTCTTTGTTGTACTTGCCGATATGATATTTGGCAGTAAAGCCTCCTTCGATGGATTCCAAATCCATCCACCAGCCCCAAAATTCACGCTTCTCAGGCGATTTTTTGTCGTCTACACAAACAGATAGACAATCAAAATAATAGCGCCCTTCTTGCGATTGTGGTTCGCGCAGGTAAGGCCCTATCGCCTTCAACTTTGACATCAAGCGAAAGTGAGTCGGGCCCTGAGTCGTCTCTGACATATGAATCTCCGTTTTCATAGTTAAAAGTAAACACCCAAGAATGATTATTATTTTTAATTATCATGAGCTTATTTTTTGCTCAGATATATCACTTTTAACTAATTTAGGAGAATTGTCACCCTAATAATTCATCTTCTAGCCACTTTATGGCTAAATCGAGGGATTGCTCATATCCTTTTGTAATCGTTTTGGAACTGATTTTTTTCGCTCTGCCATACTGGCTAAACAGCGCGACGAGTTGGTTATCACTGTGTGGAGACACCGGATCGCCTTCAAGGCTCAAAGCTAAAATAGGTACTTTAGTTTTTCTACTGCTCAAGAAGCCCTGAACCTTCAATGACCAGGCCATCATCTGGCCCGCCATGCTATTAATATCAACCGCGCTTTTCCCTAAGCGAGAAGCCAACAGATCCAGATACATCTTCGGCATTTTTTGCAGCTTCTCAGGGGAAGTAAAAATATCATGTACGGGTGCGCCGAGGGCTACACAAGCTTTGATCTTCTCTTGCTCAACAAAAGAGAGTCGGATCATGGCATTACCACCAAAACGAAATCCAACTAACCCCACTTTGTGATGATCCACCCAAGGCAATGAATACAGCTCATTTAGTACCGCTTGGTGCAGGCAGCTTGAGTTCTCAGTCAAAGGCCAGTGAGAACTGTGCCCCACCGAAGGCATGTCGACCGTCAACATTGCAATATCTCGTGGTGCAAGATGATTGCGGAACAAACGCCACATGTCGGTTTGTAACGTATCGAGACCAGCGCTCACCATCACCACAGGCAGTTGTTTGTCGGTTCTTGGCAAATGAAGGTTCGCGATGATTTTGCGATTTTGGTAAGGCACTTCAATTTGCTTGATGGTGTACTTGGTCTTCTCTGCGCCGTCAGAATACGCTTTGTTTGCCAGCACTTGAGCCTGCAAGGCCAAATTATCATTCTTCAGATGTGGGTAGCCTGCGATACTAAAACACAAAGAAGCGGTGAAGAGTTCATCGGCGGCCTCCTCACCTTGCATTTCATTTGAACGCTTCTGATGCTCCATGCCGAGCTTAATCCACTCAAATGTCCAGTTGCCGTTGTGGTACCCCATTACGGTGTCTAACCAATCATCATTGGTTCGAGAGTGGGAAGAAGAAGCGATTTTAGAAAGCACACCTTCCATCTCTATCGGAGACAACCCTTGCCAAGCCCATTGCAAGCGGCGCAAATGACGATACCAAGCACGATCATCCTGCGCCTCTCGCTCATCAAGTATTTTTTGACTGGTCGGCATATACTGGGTAAGCGCAGAGGTTTCTTTTGCTTGCTTATGTTTCACGAACAAAGTTTCGGAAAGATTTTTACTGACGTCTTCAGACATAGGAAGAACCTTAGGCTATTAGCATGAGTTGTTATGATAATAAAAAAAATGCCCCTATACAGGGGCATTTCTCAATATTCTTTAATAGCGTTTATTTTTGCTTGCGGTTTACAGGCTCAGCGTACTGGATTGACATATCCCAAGGTTGTTCAATCCAAGTGTCTTGCGCGATATCTACCACGTAATCATCTAGCAACGCTTTGCCTGAAGGTTTCGCACACACAGCGATCATCTTCGCTTTTGGATACATCTCACGTAGTTTGCGCGCCGTATCACCACTGTCTACTAGGTCTTCAACGATTAGGTAACCTTCACCATCGCCTTCAGGTGCTTTTAGTACCGTCATATCGCGCTGATGATCATGGTCGTAGCTTGAAATACAGATTGTATCAACGTAACGAATACCCAGTTCACGAGCCAAGATAGCGCCAGGAACCAAACCACCGCGGCTTACCGCCCAAATCCCTTTCCATTGCTCAGCTGGCATTTGTTTTTCAGCCAGTTCACGGCAGTAAGTCTGCATTGCATCCCAAGTGATAATGAATTTTTTACTCATTGTAATAACCTAATAATTTGAAAATATGCATCCTCAAAATCTAGCGAACTCACTCAAAAGCGGAATGCTCACTGACCTCTCCAAAACGTATGGAGATGAGGATTTCAAGCTGCGCAAACGATTATTCTACCGAAACACACCGCTAATACCAACGGTGATATCAAAATTCTCTGCCTATTCCGCAGAAAAACCGTCTGAAGTGAACAACGTGAAAAAAGAAAAAGCCAGCGTGAATAAATCCACACTGGCTTTTTGCTCGAGAAATTAACCGACGAGGTATTTGACGATGAAGATGGCAGACATCACCCACACACTCATCGACACTTCACGGCCCTTGCCGCTGAATAATTTGATCGCCGCGTACGCGATAAAGCCTAACGTAATACCCTCTGCAATCGAGAACGTTAATGGCATCACCAAACAAGTCACAACAACTGGTGATGCTTCCGTTAGGTCACGCCAATCAATGCTTACCAGTCCAGACAGCATCAAAATCGCGACATAGAACAGAGCGCCCGATGTTGCATAAGCAGGGATCATTCCTGCTAGCGGTGAAAACAATAGAGCAAGTAGGAAGAGCACACCAACAACCACGGCTGTTAGACCAGTACGACCACCAGCCGCCACACCAGAAACACTCTCAATGTAAGATGTGGTGTTTGAGGTACCAAGTAGTGCACCTACTGACGTTGCTGTTGAGTCTGCAAGTAACGCTTTGTTTAGACGCGGGATGTTGCCATTCTCATCCGTGAGGCCTGCTTTTTGAGAAACGCCAACTAGCGTACCTGCGGTATCAAACAAATCGACAAATAGGAAAGCGAACACAACGGAAATCATGCCAACTTCAAACAAACCAGAGAAATCCAGTTGCATGAAAGTTGGTGCAATGCTTGGTGGCGTAGACATAATGCCGCTCCACTGCACATCACCAAATAGAAGGCCAAGCGCTGTAACACCAAGAATGGCGATCATCACCGCACCTTTCACACCACGGTGAACAAGCGCGATAGTAAGGAAGAAACCAATCGCAGCCAATACAGATGGCAATGATGTGATGTCTCCCATAGAAACTAATGTCGCAGGGTTATCAACGACGATGCCTGCATTTTTTAATGCGATAAATGCTAAGAAAAGACCGATACCGGCTGAAATACCAGTTCGAAGAGAATGCGGGATCGAGTTAATAATCCACTCACGGATCTTAAATATACTCAAAAGAATAAACAGCAGGCCTGAAACAAACACCGCCGCTAACGCAACTTGCCACGTATAGCCCATTCCCAAAACAACAGAGTAAGTGAAAAATGCGTTCAGCCCCATTCCTGGTGCTTGTGCAATTGGGTAGTTGGCAACAAATCCCATGATGAAACAGCCGATAGCGGCCGCAAGACAAGTTGCAACAAAAATGGCACCACGGTCCATACCGGTATCCGACAGGATCGCTGGGTTTACAAAAATAATGTAAGCCATGGTTAGGAAGGTGGTAACACCTGCAATGATCTCAGTGCGCACATTTGTGCCATTGTCACTGAGCTTAAAAAGCCTCTCGAGCATGATCGAATCCTGTAAAGGTAAAAAGTAAACGGTTGCGTAATCGATTGGCGGGAATTATAAAGTTATCAAATAGCAAATTCTAGATAGAATCTTCACTCTAATGCGATTTTTTTCTTTGGATATGAAACCCATTCGCTAATTTTTAAAAGCAAAACAGGAAATATATTCTTATAAAACAACAATTAACAATTATCGTTCATAACCCAACAACAGAATAAAAACTGAACAATGTACTAAACTTTCAAATAGAAACTGGGCGTTTTAAGCGTCATATCTAGGTGGATTTGACGGGGAAGTCGATAAAACTGAAGAACAGAGAATAGAACCCAGCCTTGATGGCAGAAAATGTGTCAGAAAGAGAAAGTGGAGATAAAAAAACGCCACCCAATTTGGGTGGCGGCGAATCATGTCAGCACTATCACTGAAAAAAAATTCCAATTTATAGGGGTGAACAAACTGTTCGAGTCACATGCGTTGACTTCACTTAGTAGCCAAAGCTTGTTGGGTATACAAAGTTGCCGGTGTAAACAGACTTGCTATTCCAGAACATTGTACTTGGTAAACCTTTCATAACTATCACCTTTTAAATCAATTAAACATTCGTTGATTTCTCGGTTCCTTGGAGGCGATAAAACGGACTCATCCTTTGAGCATTTCATTCTTCTCTCAGAAGCTGGTTACAAATATACCACCAAGAAATTTAATTACAAGTATTTTAGTGATTAAAATCACAAAAAATGTATAAATTGACCTTCATCAAAGTTTAAATGTAATTAAATTACAGTTTTATGAATTAAAAATAAAGCCACTTTCAGAATGTATGATAAAGAACACATAGTGCCTGTTATTGTGTTCACAAACTGTGACAGTTCTGAGAGAAATCCTTGTGCACGCGACTACTCGTACTCCTTATCTGGTGGTATGCTAAACGGCAATTTGAAGGCCAAATCGTCTAGCATTTAATGCTATTTTGACAATATTTTTACGGTATATATTTGGCAAAGCACATCAAAAGGAGTCCTCCGTGTCTGAGTTCCATTCTGAAATCAGTACCTTATCACCTGCTCCACTTTGGCAGTTTTTCGATAAGATTTGTTCTATCCCTCACCCATCTAAACATGAAGAAGCATTAGCACAGTACATTATCAACTGGGCAACAGAGCAAGGCTTTGACGTTCGCCGTGATCCAACCGGTAACGTGTTCATCAAAAAGCCCGCGACACCTGGAATGGAAAATAAGAAGGCTGTTGTACTTCAAGCACACATCGACATGGTGCCGCAGAAAAACGAAGACACCGAACACGACTTCACCAAAGATCCAATCCAACCTTACATCGATGGCGAATGGGTAACGGCGAAAGGCACGACGCTTGGTGCAGATAACGGGATTGGTATGGCTTCTTGCCTTGCTGTATTGGCATCTAAAGACATTAAGCACGGCCCAATCGAAGTTCTGCTTACGATTGATGAAGAAGCAGGCATGACTGGCGCATTTGGTCTTGAGGCTGGTTGGTTAGAAGGTGAGATCCTTCTCAACACAGACTCTGAACAAGAAGGCGAAGTCTACATGGGTTGCGCCGGTGGTGTTGATGGCACCATGACTTTCGGCATTTCTCGAGAAGCAACACCTGCAGGTTTTGTAACACGCCAACTAACGCTGAAAGGCCTAAAAGGTGGTCACTCAGGTTGTGACATTCACACAGGTCGTGGTAATGCCAACAAATTACTTGGTCGTTTCCTTGCCGGTCATGCTCAAGAGCTTGATTTACGTTTAGTCGAATTCCGTGGTGGTAGCTTACGTAATGCAATCCCTCGCGAAGCGTTTGTTACTGTTGCGCTTCCTGTCGAAAACCAAGACAAGCTTGCTGAGCTGTTCAACCACTACACTGAGCTGCTTAAAACTGAATTGGGTAAAATCGAAACAGGTATCGTAACCTTTAATGAAGTGATCACGACTGACGCGCAAGTATTTTCAATCGCCGATCAGCAACGATTCATTGCGGCACTTAACGCTTGTCCAAACGGAGTAATGCGTATGAGTGACGAGGTGGAAGGTGTTGTTGAAACTTCTCTAAACGTTGGTGTGATCAGCACAGAAGAAAATAAAGTCACCGTGCTTTGCTTGATTCGTTCTCTCATTGACTCTGGCCGTAGCCAAGTGGAAAGCATGCTGCGCTCGATTACTGAGCTAGCAGGCGCGCAAATTCAGTTCTCAGGTGCTTACCCTGGCTGGAAGCCAGATGCAGATTCCGAGATCATGGCAATTTTCCGTGATATGTATGAAAGCATTTACGGTCATAAGCCGAACATCATGGTCATCCATGCTGGTCTTGAGTGTGGCCTGTTTAAAGAACCATACCCACACATGGATATGGTGTCTTTCGGTCCAACAATTAAATTCCCTCACTCACCAGATGAGAAAGTGAAGATTGATACCGTTCAGCTGTACTGGGACCAAATGGTAGCGCTTCTAGAGGCAATTCCAGAGAAAGCGTAATTCAACCACGAAAAACGACAAAGGGTGCTTTACGGCACCCTTTTTTGTTTGGCTGGACCAAATTACACGCGATTTTGCGTATAAGCAGCTAGCTCATCCATTGAGGTTTGTGCAACGACTTCGCCATCAATGTAGTAAGTGACAAACTCACCATCGCGCACACCCATGAGTGTCGCCTTCTCGCCGTTATTGTAAGTAATATCCATTTGAACAGTATTCTCATCGATTTGCTGCATTCGACCCTGCTCAATAACACGGTTATTCGCTAACGGTGCAATTGGCGCCGTCGTTAACGATTTATCTAACTGGTGATTGACATCGATGTAAGTATCCATCTTTGTATCGAAGATATGTGGCTTACCATTTAAAGGGCTCTTACCCGTCCAAAACTCTAGAGAGTTAAACACGATGTAGTCCGCTGCGATTGCGACACCATAAACAGGTGCTAAAAGCATGTTTAGACCACCTCGAGCGTAACGGTTATCTACAGCTTTCAAGTTAAACCCCATGACATAACCTGTCACGGCATTACTGCCAACGCAACCTGAAAGTGAAACTGCTACAGCAGTCAATGCACCAATTTTAGCAATTGCCTTTTTCATCAAAACCTCTAGTTAGAAATGTTAGACCTCAAATTCGGCGCGGATATTATCGGATAAAAAGTAGGGTTAAAAGTCCGTTTTTTTGTCCTTCATTATCAGTATTATTTTTAATACAGTCACATTTTTTAAGCCTATGATTGCTCTTCCTTCTGTACCTCTCGTTATGTATTAAACTGATAGAAAAGATCATATTGAAAACAAAAACTTCACACATGCTGAGGTTTCGCGCATGACGATTAAAGTAATTTGTCGTGTCCTTAATGAGAATGATTAGTGCAATTTTGCAGCAATTGTTACATTGCTGATAACGCATTTGACAGAGATGGTTTATGGCCAGAAGTAAAAAAAGCAAAGTGTTTGAGCTCTTAGGGCATCAAATACAACCAGGACAACGATTAGAGATCGAATTTGAAGCAGCGAAGCTATACACACATTCGCCTTTATCTATTCCTGTGGAAATCATCCATGGGAAACAAGAAGGGCCTGTGTTGATGGTGAATGCTGCTATCCATGGTGATGAGCTTAATGGCGTAGAAATCGTTCGTCAGATCATTAACCAACTGGATCCACAAAAACTGAAAGGCACTGTCATTGCAGTACCTATCGTTAACGTTTTTGGTTTCATCCATAAATCACGGTACTTGCCCGATCGACGAGATCTCAACCGTTGCTTTCCTGGCAGTGAAAAAGGCGCGCTTGCATCTCGAATGGCACACGGGTTCTTTAACAACATTGCCAAGCGTTGTGACTACATTTTGGATCTGCACACTGGGGCCATTCACCGCACGAACCTGCCACAGATTCGCGCAAACTTAAGCAACCCAGAAACTCTGCGTATTGCTCAGGCGTTTGCGACGCCAGTGATTGTTGATTCAGCATTGCGTGATGGCTCTTTACGCAGTGAAGCAGAAAAATGTGATATCCCCGTGCTCACCTACGAGGCTGGCGAAGCATTGCGTTTTGATCCACTGTCAATCAGCGCTGGTGTACTCGGGGTTCGGCGCGTAATGCAAGCCATTGGTATGTTGCGTGCGAGCAGGAAAAAGCTGCCTGAGCCTATCATAGCGAAGTCCACCAGCTGGGTTCGTGCGTCAGGTAACGGTATTTTGCGTACTGTCGTTAATCTGGGAGACAAAGTAGAACAGGGGGAAACGCTCGCCTATATCAGCTCTCCTCTTGGACATGATGAGGTAGAGCTCAAAGCGCCAAAGCGTGGCTTGGTGATCGGTCAACAAACTTTGCCACTGGTTAATGAAGGCGATGCGATCTTCCACCTTGCTTACTTCAACCAAGGTGATGATTCGGTAGAACAAGCCGTTGAAAGTTACATTGAAGGACTGACCGAGTTCGATGTCGAGCCACTGACTACCGGACAGATCCCGTTAGAAACTCAGTAATTCCTACCAAGTACGCACTTGATTAGCTCGAAAGGAGCAACAGTGCTCGCACCATCTTGTTTAAAAGCCAATGAGCTCAGCGTCCATGATGCTGGGCTTTTTGTTTTCTGTAAGCTAACGATACTCATCGTAGTTTCCACAAATGGATAAAAAACTTTACAAGCCATCGCAAAAAATACATTTGATAATTAATCTCATTATCATTTATTAATCGTAATAATGTTCTTATAATCCGAGCTTCATAAAAACACTATAAATCATCAATATGAAACGATTAAAAAGTCATCCATTCAAAGTAAATCTCATTTCACTGACTTTGCTCTTCCCTCTTTATTCATATGCCGAGACAACGCCAAGTGAAGAGCTTGAAGTCATCGGTGTGCGTTATGCCAAACCTATTACCATTGCTGAGCCTGCGCAAACCACCATTAATTGGTCAGAGATTGAAGAGCAACAGTACTCCAATTTTGCCTCAATGATCGATGCCGTTCCGGGCGCATCATTAGATGGCGGCGGCCGTTCCGGCGGCGAACGTATTAATATTCGTGGTTTTGATGATCCAAGCGATATCGCCGTATTTGTCGATGGCGCTCCAATTGGCTTTCAACAATACCGCTACGGAACTTTCTTTTTTGATCCGTTCTTGATTGGTGAAGCAGAAATTATCAAGGGCGCGCACGACTATCGAGCACTCAACGGAAAGTTTGGTGGCTCAATTCGTATTAAAACCAAGAGTGTCGATGACCTACTGTACGGCAATAGAAACTTTGGTGCTCGCATATCAAGTGCATATAACAACAACGGCGATGAGAATGCCTACACGCTAACACTCTATGGTAAAAACGATGCTGGTTTTTATTTTCTAGCGAATGGCTCTGTAAAAGATTCTGATGACATTAAAGTCGGTGGTGGTGAAACGCTGGATTACTCAGGTTACGAGCAAGAAAACATGCTCGTAAAAGTCGGTTATGAAAACAACGATCACGAGTTTGAAATTAGCCACACTCGCTACAAAGATGAAGGTCGTAAACCTTGGGCTAACCGCCGCGGAAAAATGCCTAACATCACTGAGTACAACATCAAGAAATACGGATCATTAGAAAAAGCCAAATACGCATACACCGTCGATAATAAATACACGGATAACACCACGACCATCTCTTACCACTACATGCCGACTAACCCGTATATTGATTTCAATATCAAAATGGCACGTTCTGAAAACGATCGTCACTGGGTTCGTCCTGACGTGGCATTCGAGAAAATGTTCGTTTCTGTTGGCAGTTACGGTCACGAGTCTTGGTTAAGTTACGAGCGTGACTATGCTGATGTGTTTAACCAAGCGCAGTTCGGAGACCACACTCTAGTGACAGGGCTTCAATATCAAAAAACCGATAGAGACTCATTAGTATTCAACGCATCATACGACAGTAATGAAGCCAAAAACTACGGTTGGTATACCCCTTACTACGAACCATCTGGCACTCAGTCAATTTATGCGGCTTACATTGCTGATCACTATCAAGCAACAGACCGTCTAACCATCACACCTTCTCTGCGTTACGAATACATCAAGAGTGAAGGAAAAGGGAACGCCGCGCCGGATTATAATGATCCAGCCGCCGGACATGACTACGGTGAAACGACGCATAAAGGCTTTAGCCCACGTTTGGATATCGACTTTGATGCGACCAATAATACGCGTTTAAACGCCTCCTACGCCTACGCTTTAAAAGCACCAACCGTTGATAACATCTACTCAGTGCAATATGCGCGAGCTACCGCTACGGCTACTGCTTTGAACCTGGACGTGTCTCGTATCCATGCTTATCAAGCAAGCGTTATCAACTTAACGGAAGGGCTGGTGAACTCTCGCGATAACCTCGCAACAGAGTTAACTTTATTCTATAACGATGTTAGCGACACAGTTGATATACGAACGGGCGAAAACCTCGACAAAAGTACTACTGAGTTACAAAGCTGGAATACAAACCTAGATGGCTTTAAAAACTACGGCTTTGAGCTAATTTCACAATACCGGATTGAAGATTTCTACAGTAATTTCTCAGCAAGTTACATTCGCGGCAAAAACAAAGGCAGTTTATCTGACTCTACAGGTTCAGATGATGATCACCCTGATGTGCCACCATTAAACATTAATCTGGGTTTAGGTTACGAATGGATTCCGGGTTTACGTACGGGCTGGGAAGTCCGTTGGTATGATGCGCAAACCAAAACCAAGGCAAGTGGCAACAATTTAAAAGTGAAATCGCCAAGTGAGCAATACACGCTACAAAACGCTTACGTGGTTTGGGAAATACAACAAGTCGAAGGCTTGAGTGTTGGCGCTGTTGTGAAAAACTTAACCGATCGTTACTACGAAGCATACCTATCTAATGGCGTGCCTTCGCCTGGTCGCGAAGTCAAACTGCACCTCACTTATCAATACTAACCATACCTAAAAGATGCAGGGCAGACATTAACTGCCCTGCTGTTTCTTAACGAACAACCATAATTGCACACCGTTTTATTTATCAGTACTATCATTTCTTTTTGCTTGCATACACACTATGAACAACTTAAAAACATTGTTTCTTCTTGCTTGCTTCGTTCCAGCAAGTCAAAGCCTGGCACAGACTTCTGAGAGCATTGCTGACTACTTACAAGAGCAGAGTCAGCACCAGGTTATTGAGGATCATTACGCACAACCAACAACAAATAATCTGAATCTAGACGCCAAAGCAAACGCGTTAACTTGGCATGAAGATGGAAAGCCGGATCACTGTCGTTACGCCAAGCAGCCTAAAGACGTCGCAACGCATTTCGACTACGGTGAAGCAAACGATCTATCTGACGGATTGCAACACTTTGATTTACCAGAGAGGCACTCGGCAAAGGGCAAGTCAACACATCGCACTTATGCTAATAACCCTCACCTTCTTCCTGGCAATAAACAATTTGCAGTCCCTGAAGACGGTACGTTTAGTCTGTCAGTATCTTCGGATTGTTTTTAAGTCGATACAATAAAAAATGCCCTGAGACAAAGCTCAGGGCATTTTCACTTTTTGTTTGATGGGTGACGTCACCATCTCACCGACTTGAATCTATTCTTCGTCAGCGTCTACTTCAGCGTCACGTGCTTTGCGGGCTTCTTCTTTACGAACTTTTGCCGCTAGTTGTTCTGCTTCACGCTCTTGACGTTGCGCTGCTTTACGCTCGTTACGAACCACTTGGTTTTGGATAAAACCAGCCAGTTCTTGTTCAGCCCAAGCTTGTGCTTTCTCTTCGCTGTCAAAGCCAGTTTCACGCTTTGATACTACAGTCTTACGAGATGTCACTTGGCGAGTGATTTCTGCGCTCCAGCCGTTACGTTTTTCAGTGACGCGGATAGCAAATTTTGGATTCTTAGACATTTCTTTCATTTCCTAAGGGATTTAGGGATCAATCAGGGATTCGGTCAACTTGATAACTCCATCTAAGCTGAGCTGTTTAACACCATCCCTTGGTAAGCGCGGTATTAGAGCATAAAAGTAATCTAAACGCTGCAAGTTTTTTACGCGAGATAATAGATGACAAAGAAGAGGCAGAACAAAGCAACGTTTCGCCAAGTCACTAGAAAGAGCGGCGAAGAAAAAGAGTGATAAGAAAAAAGAAAGCGCTGGTCTCTCAACCAACGCTTTACTTAAGCTAGATTAACCTTTGGTTAATTAACCGATATTCTTACGGGCATTTTGGAACATACGCATCCAAGCACCATTTTCACCCCAACCTTCCGGAGCCCAAGAGTTTGCAACTGTGCGGAATACGCGCTCTGGGTGAGGCATCATGATAGTCACGCGACCATCTGCTGTTGTTAAGCCAGTAATCGCGTTTGGCGAACCGTTCGGGTTGTTCGGATATTGTTGCGTCGGGTTACCGAGGTTATCCACGTAACGAACCGCAACCGTACCTGATGCCTCGATCGCTGCCAGGTGCTCTGCATCACGTACTTCTACACGCCCTTCTCCGTGGGAAACCGCGATTGGCATGCGCGAACCAGCCATTCCGTCGAAGAATACAGAATCAGATTTCTGAACTTCAACTAGGCTAAAGCGCGCTTCAAAACGCTCAGATTCGTTACGAACAAAACGTGGCCACAAGTCTGCACCCGGGATCAGCTCTTTCAGGTTAGAAAGCATCTGACAACCGTTACATACACCTAAAGAGAACGTCTCTTTACGGTTAAAGAAGGCTTGGAACTGTTCACGAGCTTGTGCGTTAAACAGGATAGACTTAGCCCAGCCTTCACCCGCACCTAGTACGTCGCCGTAAGAGAAGCCACCACAAGCTACTAGGCCATGGTATTCATCCAGAACGGCTTGACCCGTTAGGATATCACTCATATGAATGTCGGTTGCTTCAAAACCTGCGCGGTCAAACGCTGCTGCCATTTCAACGTGGGAGTTAACACCCTGCTCACGTAGAATCGCCATCTTAGGCTTCGCACCTTTTGCAATGTAAGGCGCTGCAACGTCTTCATTTACGTCGAAGCTTAGCTTAACGTTTAGACCCGGGTCAGAGTTGTCTTTCTTAGCTTCGTGCTCTTGGTCTGCACATGCTGGGTTATCGCGTAGCGCCTGCATCTTATGCGTTGTTTCAGCCCAGATAACGCGTAGTTCGGTACGTGAGCGTTCAAGCACAACTGCATCACCAGAAGTGATAATAAAGTCGTCTGAAGCTTCAACAGAACCAATCACATGTGAACATGCCTCTAAACCGTTTGCCGCCAGAGTAGATAGAACTGAATCCAGATCATCATTCTTAACTTGAACAACCGCACCTAGCTCTTCGTTAAATAGAACGGCTAGCGCATCATCACCCAGCTCTGCGATGTTCGCTTTTACGCCACAATGACCCGCGAACGCCATCTCAGCCAGTGTAACAAACAGACCACCGTCGCCTTTATCGTGGTAAGCCACTAGCTTGTCATCACGTACTAACGCTTGCATTGCATCAAAGAAGCCTTTTAGCTGCTCAGCGTTATATACGTCAGCAGGTTTGTCACCCAGCTGTTTGTATACTTGTGCCAATGCTGTCGCACCTAAGCGGTTTTTGCCGTTACCCAAGTCAACAAGAACTAGAGAAGTATCGCCTTTGTCAGTGCGTAGTTGTGGAGTCACGGTCTTACGTACGTCTTCCACACGACCAAATGCCGTGATAACTAGAGACAGTGGAGAAGTGACTTCTTTACTCTCGCCGTTCTCTTCCCACTTGGTTTTCATCGACATGGAGTCTTTACCAACTGGGATCGTCAAACCTAATGCAGGACAGAGCTCTTCACCCACCGCTTTGACTGCTTCATAAAGACCTGCATCTTCACCTGGGTGACCCGCTGGCGACATCCAGTTCGCAGACAGTTTAATGTGTTTAATATCACCGATGTCTGTTGCCGCAATGTTCGTTAGTGACTCACCAACCGCTAGGCGAGCCGATGCACCAAAGTCTAGTAATGCCACTGGCGTGCGCTCACCCATCGACATTGCTTCGCCGTGGTAAGTGTCATAGCTTGCCGCTGTTACTGCACAGTTTGCTACTGGTACCTGCCAAGGGCCAACCATTTGATCACGAGCAACCAGACCCGTTACTGTTCGGTCACCGATAGTAATTAGGAATGTTTTTTCTGCAACCGCTGGAAGACGAAGTACGCGATCCACCGCTTCATTAAGCTCAATACCATCACGAACAATGGCAGGGCTTTCCACCTTTAGTGTGGTTGCGTCGCGGTGCATCTTCGGTGGCTTACCAAGCAGGATATCCATTGGCATATCGATTGGCGTATTGTCGAAGTGAGAATCTTCTAGCGTTAGATGACGCTCTTCAGTTGCCACACCCACCACTGCATATGGTGCGCGTTCACGCTTACAGATTGCATCGAATGCTTCCATGTTTTCTGGCGCTACCGCAAGAACGTAACGTTCCTGTGATTCATTACACCAAATTTCTAGCGGACTCATGCCCGGCTCATCGTTTGGTACATCGCGTAATTGGAACTTACCGCCACGCTCACCGTCGTCGACAAGTTCAGGCAATGCGTTAGAGATACCGCCCGCACCTACATCGTGGATAAATGCGATTGGGTTGTCGTCGCCTAGCTGCCAACAACGGTCGATCACTTCTTGACAGCGACGCTCCATCTCTGGGTTTTCACGCTGTACTGAAGCAAAGTCCAGATCTTCTGCTGACTGACCAGATGCCATCGAAGACGCCGCACCACCACCAAGACCAATGTTCATTGCCGGACCACCAAGTACGATCAAGCTCGCACCCACTGGAATTTCTTTCTTCTGCACGTGTTCGTCACGAATGTTACCCATACCACCAGCAATCATGATTGGTTTGTGGTAACCACGGATTTCTTCACCCGCGTGAGAGGTCACTTTTTCTTCGTAAGTACGGAAGTAACCCAATAGATTTGGACGACCAAATTCGTTGTTGAATGCCGCGCCGCCTAGAGGACCTTCAAGCATGATGTCTAGCGCATTTACAATACGACCAGGCTTGCCGAAGTCGGTTTCCCATGGCTGTTCAAAACCAGGAATACGTAAGTTAGAGGTTGTAAAACCAACCAGACCCGCTTTTGGCTTACCGCCGATACCCGTCGCGCCTTCGTCACGGATCTCACCGCCTGAACCAGTCGATGCGCCCGGCCATGGAGAGATTGCCGTTGGGTGGTTGTGCGTCTCTACCTTCATCAAGATGTGTGCATCTTCATGGTGGTAAGTGTATTGACGAGATTTAGGGTCTGGGAAGAAACGACCCGCTTTAGAGCCCGTCATAACGGCCGCGTTGTCTTTGTATGCAGACAGCACATAGTCAGGTGTCGTTTCGAACGTGTTTTTGATCATTTTGAACAGAGACTTAGGTTGATCTACCCCGTCGATAGTCCAATCTGCGTTAAAAATTTTGTGGCGACAGTGCTCTGAGTTCGCCTGAGCAAACATCATCAATTCAATGTCGTTTGGGTTACGCCCAAGCTTAGTAAAGTTCTCTACTAAGTAATCAATTTCATCTTCTGCGAGTGCCAAGCCAAGGGAAACGTTTGCTTCTTCAAGCGCAAGACGACCGCCCGCTAAGATATCAACATGCGCCACTGGCTTAGGCTCTGCGACTGTAAACAGCGCTGACGCAGCTTCAAATTCTGTAAATACCGTTTCCATCATGCGGTCATGAATTAACGCTTTGACAGCGCCAACTTGAGCTTCTGATAGAACAACTGAAGATTCGACATAATAAGCCGTACCGCGCTCTAGACGTTTCACTTTATCCAAGCCACAGTTAACAGCGATATCGGTAGATTTAGAAGACCAAGGCGAGATAGTGCCTGGACGAGGCGTAACAAGAAGTAGAAGACCTTCTGGCTCATGCTCTTCGATGGTTGGGCCGTAAGTTATTAACTTTTCAAGTTTTTCTAACTCTTGGTCATCAAGGTCAGACTTTAGATCGGCAAAGTGCATAAACTCGGCATAAATGCCAGTTACAGGCAGATCTTGTTCACGACAAAGTTCCAGTAGTTTATTAACACGAAACTCAGAAAGAGCTGGGGAGCCACGCAAAATTCTCATGTGCTTAGGTCTCTTATGCAATTGATTAAGGTGATATTGGAATAAATTCAGACACTTAAAATAAGCCCTGTCGAACCTATGCCGATTCCACCTCGTCATTGCGAGCGCATTATATAGCAATTGTTTTTGTGATGTAACATCAAAAGCAACCGTTTGCGTCATTTTTTTTGTCAAATTTGAATTACGACTAAAATGTCGATAAAACACACAATGTCACGCTATAAGTGTGTGATTCACTTTGCCCCATGAGCTCGCTTTGATATAAAGGCAAATAGAAATTTCCTAAGATGTACCTATTAATGCAAATAAGCCAGCTCAACCGACTCAAGCGCAGCGCTCTAATTTTTGTTTCTGTGCTACTACTCTCTGCCTGCCAGATTGAGTCGGAACCCAAAAGTGAATTCGAAAAGATTCAGGAACGTGGCGTGCTTCGTGTTGGCACGCTAAACAATCAGCTTTCCTATTATATTGGTCCCGATGGTCCCGCTGGGTTGGATTACGAATTGGCGCGTCAGTTTGCGGAGCAGCTCGGCGTCAAGCTCGAGATTAAACCTGCCTTTCGTCAAGCCGAGCTTTTTCCTGCTCTTAAGAAAGGAGATATTGATCTCATCGCCACGGGCTTAAATCAAACATCACAAGCGGTAAAACGCTTTAGACCGGGCCCTGCTTACTATTATGTAAGCCAACAAGTTGTGTATAAAAAGGGGCAACTTCGACCACGTGATATCGAACAGCTGATTGAATACCAAGCATCGAAAGACAGCGAATCTGACGAAGATACAAATGCAGGCGCACAAACATTAAAGATCGTCGAACAATCGCAATATGTTCCGACCCTAACCGCATTAAAGAAGCAATACCCAGAGCTACAGTTTGAAATTGTTGGCGATGCAGATACGAGAGACTTACTTAAATATGTATCCACTGGTGAGTTGCGTTTTACTGTGACTGACTCTGTAGAACTTTCCCTAGCTCAGCGCCTTTACCCCGATCTTGCGCTCGCGTTTGAACTTACAGAAGATCAACCAGTATCGTGGTTTACTCGACGCTCTGAAGACGAAAGTTTGTATGCGATGCTGATAGAGTTTTTCGGTAACATTAAACAATCAGGAGAACTGTCCACTCTCGAAGAGAAGTACATTGGTCATATTGAAGCATTTGACTACGTTGATACTCGCGCATTCATTCGAGCTCTGGATGACAAATTGCCTAAGTGGGCACCTTTATTCCAAAAGTACAGCGAAGAGTTCGACTGGCGCTTAATTGCAGCATTGGCGTATCAAGAATCACACTGGAAGCCAGCGGCAAAATCGCCAACGGGTGTTAGAGGGATGATGATGCTTACTCTGCCAACAGCGAAAAGCGTCGGGGTAACAAACCGTTTAGACCCTGAGCAATCTGTTCGTGGTGGTGTCGAGTACTTACGTCGCATTGTAGGTCGCGTGCCTGATAGCATCAACGAGCATGAAAAAATATGGTTTGCCCTGGCTTCATACAACATTGGCTATGGCCACATGATGGACGCACGACGACTTACTAAAGCGCAAGGTGGCGATCCAAACGCTTGGGCGGATGTAAAAGACAGATTGCCTTTACTGCGTCAGAAGCGTTACTACAGTCAAACTCGCTATGGGTACGCCAGAGGTGATGAAGCGCGTAATTACGTAGAAAATATTCGACGTTACTACCAATCCATCATTGGTCATGTCAGCCAAAGACCAGCGATTGATGAGAATAGCGATGACTTGCAAGTTATCCCGCCGCTCAACCCTGACATTTTGATATCAGGAGCAGTAGAGACCGTTGTAGAGCAAATATCTGGCGCTTCTGACGTCACGGTTGAAGAAGACACCGAACAAGAAAGCCCTGAAGAATAGACCCGCTGTAAACTAAAAAATGACGAGCCCATGAGCTCGTCATTTTTGTTGAGTCCTAGCGAAAACTTATCTAGAATCCAATATTCTGAGTGACACCAACCACACTCAATCATTCCTATGGTTGGTCGCCTTTTCTTCACCATTAGTTAAACTGATTGCTTTGTAACAGATTGCTTCGTAACCACATGGTTTAGCTCACTTGATGAAGCGGCGCTTTCGGCTACGCTCTGCCGAAATAACGTCACTCATATTATTAAGCACCGTATTGAAATTGTTTGCTGGCTCTGTGCAATGCAGAAGTCAAATGAAGAACGTTAAACCATCAAATGTTTAGTGCGATTATCGAGCCTATTGTAAAGCATCGATGAACCGCTATTTACTGGTATAAGTCTTGTCTGCAGGAGGTTTTGAATATGAGAAGACGTAGAGTGCAGTCAAAGCGTTTAAATAACACAGTAGCTGCTATCCGACGTAAACGTAAACTGACATGTATGAAAAAGAAAGTAAGTTCACGTAATCGTGTTTTTGTACATTTAGTCAATCACTAGTGCGTCCAAGCAAACATCTACCACGTTGTAGGTGTTTGCTAGCCCTCACTACTCCCACTACCTTCTTCGCTCTCTCCATTTTCTAATGCTTTTTGTGCTTGTTTCTTTGCTTTAATTTCCTTTCGGCGACGCTTAAAAAACGCTTGTAGCTGAGTACGGCACTCATCTTCTAGTAGCCCCTTTTCAACTAAGGCGTAATGGTAAGCAGCTTGGCTTTCAAACAAATTAAGCACTGTTCCTGCTGCTCCAGCTTTTAAATCTGGCGCTCCAAAAACGACCCGCTTAACGCGGCTATGCAATAAGGCTCCGGCACACATTGGACATGGCTCAAGTGTTACATACAAAGTCGTATCCAGAAGGCGGTAATTTTCTAGCTTTTGGCCTGCTTTACGCAGTGTTTGAATCTCAGCATGTGCGGTAGCGTCATTAGTACCAATAGAGCGATTCCACCCCTCAGCGATAATTTCACCATCTTTGACAAGCACTGCACCGACAGGTACTTCCCCCTCAGCTTCTGCTTGCTCAGCAAGCACTATCGCTCTGCGCATAAACAATTCATCTTGAGGGGTAAACGGATGGTTAGACAAAGGAGGCTCCAAAGAAACAAAAAACGATTGAAGTCAGGAATTTTATCACCAACTTCGGTTTCACTACAGCAACACATCACGAGACAAAGTTTGCAACTCCAAAAAAACTAGTTACAAGACCTATCGATGTTCGTTTTGCGAGAACAAAAAAGCGCAGATCGAAGACCTGCGCTTTTTGGCTACCAATTAGCGGCTTTCACACCCTACACATTTTTACATTGTATAAGTGTAAGGAGCTTGAATGCCTAGCGGGATGCCTACCATCCAATAAGCAACTAGGAAGATAGACCAACCGATCAGCATTGCGATCGAGAATGGCATCATTAGTGACGCAAGCGTACCGATACCAGCCGACTTCACATAACGCTGACAGTAAACCACTACAAGAGGGAAAAATACCATTAGAGGCGAAATGATGTTCGATACAGAGTCACCCACACGGTAAGCCGCTTGAGATAGCTCAGGCGAGATACCAACCGCCATTAGCATTGGCACTAGGATTGGACCAATTAAAGCCCATTTTGCCGATGCCGAACCAATAAGTAGGTTTACAGACGCGGTTAGAAGGATCATACCGATGATAGTCACTTCACCTGGTAGGTTCATCGCTTTTAAGCCTTCTGCGCCATACAACGCTAGCATCGTACCGATGTTTGACTGAGCAAATGCAGATAGGAACTGAGCACAGAAGAACGACATTACAATGTATGCGCCCATGGTCGACATAGTATCAGCCATCGCTTTGATAATGTCGTTGCTGGTCTTGAACGTTCCAGACACTTTACCGTAAACGTAACCAGGAATGATAAACAGAATAAAGATCAACGGCACGATAGACTTCATGATCGGTGCTGAGAAGGCAGTAATTTCACCTTCAGGCGAGCGAAGTGCTGATGTTTCTGGAATTAACGCTGCAACAAGTAAAGCAATACCCGCCATCATTGCCCAACCTGCATAACGGAATGCTTTTGATTCCAGTTCAGTAAATGAACCTAGGTTTGGCGCGGTTTCCGCATCGTCATCAATTGGCATTTTTGACAAACGAGGCTCGATGATTTTCTCTGTCACGTACCAACCAATCGCTACAATAATGATGGAAGATAGGCCAGTAAAGAAGATGTTTGCTAATGGGTTAACCACGTATTCAGGATCAAGAACCTGCGCCGCGGTTTGCGTAAAGCCTGCAAGTAGTGGATCGATACCAGAAGGGATAAAGTTTGCAGAGAAGCCACCAGATACACCTGCAAATGCTGCCGCAATACCCGCTAGAGGGTGACGACCTGCCGCATGGAAGATAATACCGCCCAGAGGAATAACCAGAACATAGCCTGCATCTGCCGCAGTATGCGACACAATAGCAACCAAAATAAGCATTGGAGTAAGAAGCTTAGCTGGCGTGAAGTTCAGCATCTTCTTAAGACCCGTCGTAATAAAGCCCGAAGAGTCTGCAACGCCCACACCTAGCATCGCGACAAGTACGATACCCAGTGGCGCAAAACCAGTAAACGTCGTCACCATGTTAGCAAGGAAACTTGCTAGCGCTTCGCCCGTAAGTAAATTAGTGATGGTAAGAGCTTCGCCCGTTCGAGGGTTTGGAAGATCGAATGATACATTCGACAAAAGTGCTGACGCCGCCCAAGTAATGATCAATGCCCAGAAGAACAAAATCGCAGGATCAGGAATTTTGTTACCTGTCCTCTCGATAAAGTTTAAAAAGCGCTCCATCCCGCTCGGCTTCGATGATGGTGCCTTATTTACAGCTTGGTTACTCATGGTAACTCCATAGTGAATGATGTTGGTGCCAAGGCCTATTTGAGTAATTATGACGGCCTACTATCCAACGAGTATTCTAGTAAACACTAATGGAGAAAGCACAAGGTTCTATATTTTTTTTCATAATTGGAGACATATTTTGCAAAAACACCACTTCAATTAAACATAATAAAAACAGTAGCACATCAACTCGATTAACAGTTCAAAAACCATTTATTAACCGTGACAAATCCAGTATCAAACAGGAATTACACCCGCATTTGTCTCAGCCCATGTATGCAATTGAACTTAGTTTTCGAATTCACTGTACTGTGAAATCATCGTTTTTAGCTGAACTGATCGCGTCTCGCCGACTCTATCCTTCCAGCTAGAGGTAATGGTGATAGTTTTCAGTGTTCCTGAAACCGTGGCAGCTGGAACTTCCCACTCGACGACATAAGGTCCAGTAACAGAAGAGCCTGTTGCAATAGAAGCAAAATTTGCAGGTGTGATGGTAGACATCGCCGCAGAAGCACCACGCGTCCGGAACCATTCGAGCTGGTTTTCTGCTAGACGAAGTGCTTCAATACTTTTTATGGCATATTCGGATTCACGTTCGAGATACACGTTTAGCTTTGTTAAACCTAGTGCCCCAACACCGATAAGCAGAAAAGAAATTAGAACTTCAAGAAGGTTAAAACCTTTTTGTTTAGAGATCATTCCAAGAGCCCTTTTTCCAGCGGAAATTAATAATCGGATCAACGACCTCATCGATGTTATCTCGGTTGTATGCAAAATTTAGAGAGTTAACAAAATAAGCACTATAACCTGGACTATCTAACACTTGTCCCCCCGAAAAACTAAATGAACCACGCTGCAGGTAAACGACTTTATCTAGAGCAAGCGTGGGAAAGTTAGCCGCATCCCCAAAATGATCTTTGGCCTCGAACAAGTTCCAATGTGTATCTAAATCTGTAAGTGAATTAGTCGTAAGTTGATAGAGCATACCAGGGAATGTCATTGAACCATGTACAGCAAAAATACCATCTTGAACCACAAGTAATATTGGAGCTTCTCCAGTAGCGGCAAAAGCTTCATTAAGATAATCAATGCCCCCTTTGATTGGTATCCCATCAGAATCATTCTCATACTCTCCAGAGCCATTCTTTTTCGAGGAAGTAAACTCACAGGACCCAGTAACCCAAATATGTGTTTTCCCTGCTGAAATTTGCTCCCCAACTTTCTTTCCACAATCAGTAACGACTTGGTTAGCTGAGTCGTCGTAATCAATCGTAGTAAACCCCCAGCCTGATTTCACCGAGTTCCAGTCACTGCGTGGCTCTCTAAAAATGTCGTAAAATGGCTCCAGGTCTGCATCTTGAATAAAGTCCTCTCCGTAACCTGAGTCAGAAGAGGTCACACTCATATGTTCCGATTTACAATCTATATTGTTGTGAACAAAGTCAGCATAAGGGGCAGAACCATGTATAACCCCTTGGTTTGTCGCTCCAGCACGTGAGTGAAATGCATTCTTATAGCGAATAGCAACACACTCCCACCCACTTCCTACAAATTCACCAGGGTCTGGTGTTGAAAATACAGAGCTACCATTAACGTATAAATCTGTACTACTTTTTATTGCTCCGGACGCTCTTCCTCTTGAAAGGATAAGTTGTTTTTCAACGGTCCGGCTGGAGTTTGGAACTGGCTTACTTAACAGCTTGTTGTCGGGTTCCAATGCTAATTGATGTAAACCTAAAGGCGTTTCACATCGGCTTGAAATTAGTGAAGTTGCAGAAGAAACATCACCGGTACTTTGAACTAAAGAATAGAAACACTCCAATCCCCCTTCAGCACGCCAATGCTCTTGTCGTGATTCAATTTGATTATTGGCACGCTTGATCTGATAAAAAAGAGACTTGTAGCTACCAAGCGACATCATTAACGCTGCGACAAGTAATACACTGACAACGAGTAACGCTACTGCACCTTGTTGTTTCTTCATTACTGCCAGTTCCTTTGCATCGCAGTAAACGACTGCTGAGTGCGAATATCAGTCGCATCTTTCAATTCGGTTCCCAATGTAACGGTCACCAGTACACTTTTTGCATCAGTGCTTTCTAACAGTTCACTAGTAAGGTCAAAACGATTAACGTGAATAACTTTCTTATCAAAAAGATTTTTACATGAGCCAGTGCCTGCAAGGTTAATCACGTCATCAACATCCCATATCGTTGTTTGCTTTTTTTCACAAACAAATAGCGACTCTGGCGTGCTAACTCGTTGCTCATAAGCTACGTTTTTATATAAAGGAAAAGAGCTAGCGCCAGCGCCAGAAACACCTATGTAATAAGCATAAGCAATCACCCCTCTATCAACATCATCGAGAGTGTAAATTGTGTTTGATGAGCCAGATATTTTTATAGAATTGCCATCGTTACCATCAAAACCAGCACGCTGAATGTCACTCTTGAGCATTTGCACGACACTTTCAGAGTTCTGTAACAACATTAGCTCTTTCGACCGTTCCATTATCACCCTTTGACCACTCACATAAATTGCCCCCACTGTCGCAAGAGAAATAAGCCCAAGTGCAGATGCGATCATAAACTCAACAAGGCTTGCCCCTTTTTGTTTAAACATAATCATCCTTTTAAGAGCAAGTTGAATAACCGTAATATTCTGTACTGTTGCTATCACTACACACTCGCACGCGAGCAGATAAAGTGTGGGAAATAAGTTTTAAGACTTTTGATGATTCACCAACAGGATGAAACTTCAAGTTTCCTGATGATGGTCGGCCATAAACGTCGTCAAAACTGATTTGGTCTGAATCGTAGTTAGGTGTAACGACAATACCGTCATACGGCTTACCTGATAAAGAGAACAACACAGTCCCAGCCCCCTCAGCTCCGTTATCTGTCAAATCAATACGCCAGTTTCCGTCACTGGATGAACTCCCAGACATGATGATGTGTGCCCAAAGTCTTTCACGCCGTAATACTGCTTCAGACTTGCCTTCAATAACAAAGCCATGCAATTCATTAGCTAAGCGCTGCATTTTGTTGGTTTCAAAAACATTTTGGAAAGATGGTGCTGCAAACGCCAATATAATACTCAGTACAGCAACAGTAATAAGAAGCTCCAACAACGTAAACCCGCGAGGCATTTCCCAAATTCCTATGTAAACGGCAAAAGGGCCGTAATTCATCTTGCACAGATGCTATCACCTGCCAAAAATAGGCGGAAAAGTGAAAAGGAAACTACTCGTGATGATTCGAATTTCTCGCTGTAACAGCTACAAAAAAAGATTGGGAGGGATGACATTGATCGAATTGCTGATAGCCGTAGTGATTGTCGGGATCATTGCGGCTGTCGCCTACCCTTCTTACACCAATCATGTGCTCAAGTCTCATAGGACAGTTGCCTTGAGCGATCTTAGTCGAATTCAGCTAGAGCTAGAAACATCTTATGATGGTGGGTACGACTGGAGTCATATTATCTCTGGAGGCACATGCACTCTATGCGATTCAGAGACAGATAGATTTTCTTTCAATATTGCGAGCTCTGCAAGTACGGCCTATACCATTACAGCAACAGCAAAATCGGCTCTGGGACAAGACGACGACGAGTGCTTGACTGGCGCTAAAACGATTACTTTAACGTCAACAAATGTCGAAGAACCAAGTGATTGCTGGAATTAGAAAGAACACCGAGATGCAAAAAGGCCTGCATTTTAGCAGGCCTTTGTATTTGTGCTTTTCACTAACGTCTAGCTGGTTAAATCATCAAAGAACTTTTTCACACCGTTGAAAAAGCCTTCTGATTTAGGCTTGTGCTTTGTCGCCGCTTCACCACCACAAGACTCTTCAAACTCTTTGAGCAGTTCTTTTTGGCGTGAGCTTAGGTTTACTGGTGTTTCAACAACCAACTTAACAATCAAGTCACCGATACCACCACCGCGAACGCCTTTCACACCTTTACCACGCATGCGGAACATACGACCTGTTTGTGTTTCTGAAGGCACTTTTAGGCTTACGCGACCATCTAGAGTTGGCACTTCAACTTCACCACCTAGAGCCGCCATCGCAAAGCTTACAGGCACTTCACAGTATAGGTTGTTACCATCACGTTCGAAGATATGGTGCTCTTTCACGTGCACTTGTACATACAAGTCACCCGCTGGAGCTCCCATCTCTCCCGCTTCACCTTCGCCAGATAGACGAATACGGTCGCCAGTATCAACACCTGCAGGGATCTTAACGTTAAGTGTTTTGGTTTTCTGTTTACGACCTTGACCATGACACTCATTACAAGGGTCTTTAATGATCTTGCCTTTACCGTGACAGGTTGGACAGGTTTGTTGCACTGCGAAGAAGCCTTGGCGCATCTGTACTTGACCATGACCATGACAGGTACCACATGTTTCAGCAGATGAGCCTTTCTTCGCGCCACTACCATCACAGGTATCACAGTGTACTAGTGTTGGTACTTCGATCTCTTTCGTTACACCACGAACCGCCTCTTCTAGCGTCAGTTCCATGTTGTAACGTAAGTCCGCACCACGTTGAGCACGGTGACCACCACCGCCACGACGACCACCACCAAAAATGTCGCCGAATACATCGCCAAAGATGTCGCCGAAATCAGCGCCGCCGCCGCCAAAGCCACCGCCACCGAAACCACCGCCGCCTTGTTCAAAAGCAGCATGACCGTACTGGTCGTACGCCGCTTTCTTCTGAGGGTCGGTCAGAACTTCGTACGCTTCTTTTACTTCTTTAAACTTGTCCGCCGCAGACTCATCACCCTGGTTTCGGTCTGGGTGGAATTTCATCGCTAGACGCTTATACGCCTTTTTGATATCGCGCTCTGAGGCATCACGGCTTACGCCTAATACTTCGTAAAAATCACGTTTTGACATGTTCTTCGTCACCAGTTAATTACTACAAACGGCATCGATTCACCGCTTGGTGTTTGTATCGTTCTAGGTAAGTGCACTTATCCGCAACATACTTAACTAGAAAGACAGCGTTTACAAACAGACGGGCGTAAGAGTTGCCCCAAACGCCCGCACACGAAGTCTTATCGACCCCAGATGGCTTTGCAGCCATCTGGTTAAGAAATATTATTTCTTGTCGTCTTTAACTTCTTCGAACTCAGCATCTACAACGTCGTCTTCTTTAGACTGTGCACCTGCATCAGCACCTTGTGCTTGCTGCGCTTGAGCTTGTTGTTGAGCGATTTCCATCAGCTTTTGAGAAGCTGTCATTAGTGCTTGAACTTTAGCATCGATAGCTTCTTTGTCTTCGCCTTTGCGCGCTGTTTCTAGCTCAGAAATTGCTGCTTCAATCTTCTCTTTCTCTTCTGCAGGTAGTGCTTCACCAGCTTCTTCTACTTGCTTACGAGTACCGTGAATCATTTGGTCAGCTTGGTTACGTGCAGTCGCTAGCTCTTCGAACTTTTTGTCCGCTTCTTTGTTAGCTTCTGCTTCTTGAACCATTTTCTCGATGTCTTCATCGCTTAGACCGCCAGAAGCTTGGATAGTGATCTTCTGCTCTTTACCAGTCTGCTTGTCTTTCGCTGACACGTGTAGGATACCGTCCGCATCAAGGTCAAAAGTAACCTCGATTTGTGGCATACCACGTGGTGCAGGCTGGATGCCTTCTAGATTGAATTGACCTAGAGACTTGTTGTACATCGCTTGCTTACGCTCACCTTGTAGAACGTGGATAGTAACCGCGCTCTGGTTGTCTTCCGCTGTAGAGAAAACTTGGTTCGCTTTAGTTGGGATAGTTGTGTTCTTCTCAACTAACTTAGTCATTACGCCACCCATTGTCTCGATACCTAGAGACAGTGGAGTTACGTCTAGTAGTAGTACGTCTTTAACGTCACCAGCAAGTACACCACCTTGAACTGCAGCACCCATTGCTACTGCTTCGTCAGGGTTTACGTCACGGCGCGCTTCTTTACCAAAGAACTCAGCAACTTTCGCTTGAACCATTGGCATACGAGTCTGACCACCAACTAGGATTACGTCAGTGATGTCGTTTACTGATAGATCAGCGTCAGCTAGAGCTACTTTTAGTGGCTCAAGAGAGCGTTGTACTAGGTCTTCAACTAGAGATTCTAGTTTTGCACGAGTCACTTTAATGTTCATGTGCTTAGGACCAGTTGCATCTGCAGTAACGTAAGGTAGGTTTACGTCAGTTTGAGAAGTAGAAGAAAGCTCGATTTTCGCTTTTTCTGCTGCTTCTTTAACACGCTGCATTGCTAGTGGATCGTTCTTAAGATCGATACCTTGCTCTTTCTTAAACTCGTCTACTAAGTAGTTGATTAGGCGGTTATCAAAGTCTTCACCACCAAGGTGGGTATCACCGTTAGTCGCTAGAACTTCGAATGTTTTCTCGCCTTCAACTTCATCGATTTCGATGATAGAGATATCGAATGTACCACCACCAAGGTCGTATACCGCGATAGTGCGATCGCCGCCTTTCTTATCAAGACCGTAAGCTAGCGCTGCTGCTGTTGGTTCGTTGATGATACGTTTAACTTCTAGACCTGCGATACGGCCAGCATCTTTTGTAGCTTGACGCTGAGCATCGTTAAAGTAAGCAGGTACTGTGATAACTGCGCCAGTTACTTCCTCACCAAGGAAATCTTCAGCAGTTTTCTTCATTTTCTTAAGAACTTCAGCAGAAACCTGAGGAGCCGCCATTTTTTGGCCTTTTGCTTCTACCCAAGCGTCACCGTTGTCAGCCTTAACAATTTTGTAAGGCATGATTTGGATGTCACGCTGAACTTCTTCGTCTTCAAAACGACGACCGATTAGACGCTTAATTGCAAATAGCGTGTTTTCTGGGTTAGTTACTGCTTGACGTTTCGCAGGTTGACCTACTAGCGTCTCACCGTCAGTGTAAGCAATAACCGATGCAGTAGTACGTTCGCCCTCTGCGTTTTCAATTACACGTGGTTTGTCGCCGTCTAATACAGCAACACATGAGTTAGTAGTACCTAAGTCAATACCAATGATTTTACCCATCTGGCTATCTCCGAATAAATTCTATTTTCGTTTGGTTATAACCCCAATGTGGGGGGAGGAGAATCGGGTTTCAACCCTTGCTCACAAACAAAAATAATCAATGTTTGCTTCTCTATGCCACATAGATAAGGGCGGCAAAATGCTTTTCAAGGGCAGAATTAAAAAAAAGCGTCTTTTTTCGAAATTTATGTGTTTCTTTCTGATTAGTTGGGAACTCGTCACACTGCTGTAGCGCAACAAAACACCATTTCTCAGGTAAATGTATTTATGCCCGACTCTTCCTAAACAAAAAAACGAGCTCATAAGAGCTCGTTTCAATATTAGGATTAGGGTTAAAATAAATGATTCAAGGCATTAAGCGTTCGCTTGAGCAGGCTCAGCGTCAACGCCTTCTTCTTTACCAATCTCACCTTCTGTTTTTGCCACAATGGTGTTCACTGCCGTGTCGCCCACAACGTTTGAAGACGTACAGAACATGTCATTAATACGGTCAACCGCAGCAATAATTGCCAAGCCTTCAGGTGGTAAGCCTAGTTGGTGAAGCAAAACGCCTACCATTACCACGCCGCCTCCAGGAACGCCACCAGCACCAATAGATAATAGAAGAATAGTTAAACCAAGCGTGAAGATGTCTGCGGTGTTAATTGGCTGGCCAAAAGCGTTCGCAACAAACATCGTTGCTAGAGCAATATAGATAGACACACCAGACATGTTCATCGTTGCGCCCAGTGGTACACCGAAGCCAGCAACCGATTTAGAGACCTGAAGCTTTTCTGTCAGTGTTCGCATCGTTACCGGGATAGTCGCGTTTGAGCTCGCGGTAGATAAAGAGAACAGAATCTGCTCACGAGTTGCACGTAGGAAAGTCTTTGGAGAGGTCCCTGTCGCAAGACTTACTGCCATTGGATAGAAGAAGAAGATCCAGAACACCAACATCGCAACCACCAAGGCCACATAACCAGCCACGGACATCAATGTATTGGCGTTTAGTGTTGCACCCAATTGAATCATTAGCGCGAACACACCATATGGCGCAAGACTCATCACTAACCCAACCAGTTTCATCATGATTTCATTTGCCATTTTGAACGTGCGGATGGCAGGACCACCACGAGAATCCAAAGCTTGAATTGCAAGACCTGTCAGAATTGCCATGAAGATGATTTGCAGCATGTCGCCGTTAGCAAACGCTTGTACTGGGTTGCTAGGAACAATGTTAACAACTAGAGAGAAAATGTCCGGCGTTTCTGTCGTCGTCAGCTGTACGGCCTCAGATACCGTTCCTGCCAGATTAGCACCCGCTCCTGGCTGGAAAATCAAACCAACAGTCAAAGCCGCCGTAATCGCAATGATGGTGTTAAGAATGTAGAGGGTAAAAGTTTTTCCACCAAGACGACCAAATGCACTGATGTCTTTCAAGTCAACAATGCCGCATACGATTGAAACGTAAACTAAAGGAACAACAAGCAATTTGATCAGCGAGACAAACATGCCGCCAACGCCTTCTGCTGCTCCAAGTAGGTATGTATCAAAAATCGCAATACCGCTAAATAAGTACTGAATTGCTGTTCCGAGCACAAGGCCGGCAAACAAGCCTATAAAAATCTTACTAGAAAGCGATTTATCCATTATAAATCTCCGATATGTTGTGTTTGCTATTTACATCTTTGTAGTTATATATGCTTACTTTTAAAGCATTAGTCGCAAATCATACACACGAAGGTTACAAAATAAAGTGATAATTTACACTTTTGTTAACAGAATTATTGTAGAAAAAATGACTATCTTTACATTCCTATGCAGGACAAACATTCACACAACGAATGATTACAGTTACTTATAGCCCTCTTCGTTCATAAACACGCAGTGAGATGAGAAGAAATCTCCTATAGGAAAATAATTAACCAATAAGAAAAAACATGAAGGGGATCAAACTTCCATTTTATCGATATACAATGAAGCTCATTACAACAACTTACGTTTAAAACAAAAAAGCGCCCATCAAAAAATGATGGGCGCTTTATATTTGAAAACAGGCAGTTAAGGTTATTTAGCAACCATTACCATTGCCGGACGAATCACACGGCCGTTTAGTTCGTAGCCTTTTTGCATAACAAACATAACTGTGTTTGATTCATGATCAGGGCTCTCCTGAATCGACATCGCTTGATGGAACTCTGGATTGAATGCTTCACCTTCAGGGTTGATTGCTTTCAAGCCAAATTTCGCTACAACGTCTACAAACGTTTTATGTGTTAACTCAACACCTTCTAGGAACGGCTTAACCGTTTCATTCTCTGTATCTGCCGCTTGAATTGCACGCTCTAGGTTATCAATAACAGGAAGCAACTCTTCGGCAAACTTGTTCAACGCAAACTTACGTGCTTTATCGATTTCTTGCTCGGTACGACGACGCATGTTTTCTACTTCAGCTTTAGAACGCAACACCGCATCTTGCTGCTCTTTTACTTTTGCCTCGCTAGACAATAGTGCCGCTTCTAGTTGAGCAATCTTAGCGTCTGTCTCATCACCAATTTCTTCAAGCTCAGCTTCAACTTCTTGTGCTTCAGCTTCTACTTTTTCAGCCTCTTCGATGATTTGATCAAGCTCTTCTTCTGTAACTTTGTTTTCTTCGTTGCTCATGATATCTCCAGAATTCAACATAATGCCCTTAAAGCCATGCGCGTTTTTGCGGGCTTTAACCACATAAAAATTCGCATATTTAGGTGACTTGCCATTATTATGGGGATGAAGATTCCTGATTCAAGCCTCTTTAATGCGGAAATGCTATGAAAAATCCATGTAACGTGATCGCGATTATCGGAAAACCAAGAGATCAACAAGCAATTCAAACTCATAAAGAGTTGTACCAATGGCTGACCTCTGAAGGCTATAAAGTATTTATTGACGATCGCCTTGCCGCAATACTGGATGATATCCCGCAGAGTCAATTTGCCAGTTTAGTTGAACTAGGAAAAAATGCCGATCTAGCCATTGTGGTTGGTGGGGATGGCAACATGCTAGGCGCGGCAAGAATTTTATCCCGATTTGATGTACCAGTCATAGGGGTGAACCGTGGAAACCTGGGCTTCTTAACTGACTTAAACCCAGACGAGTTCCAAGCGTCTCTGCAAGCGGTACTCGACGGTGAGTATATTGAAGAAGAGCGCTTTCTCTTAGAAGCGGAAGTACACCGTCACGGGCAAATTAAAAGCCACAACGCTGCGCTAAATGAAGCTGTACTTCACCCAGGGCAAATTGCCCATATGATTGAATTTGAAGTGTACATTGATGAAAGCTTCGCCTTCTCTTTACGAGCCGATGGTTTGATTGTCTCCACACCAACGGGCTCGACCGCATATTCGCTTTCTGGCGGTGGTCCAATTCTTTCGCCTAGCTTGAATGCCATTTCACTCGTGCCAATGTTTCCTCATACCTTGTCGAGTCGACCTTTGGTGGTTGATGGAAAGCGTCGAATTAAATTGGTGGTGTCACCAGAGAACCGAGGAACACAAGAAGTTAGCTGTGATGGACAAGTGTCTCTCCCTGTTTCTCCAGGAGACGAAATCCACATCTATCAAAGTCCAAATGTGCTCAAACTCATCCATCCCAAGGACTACAGCTACTATCACGTTTTACGTAACAAGCTTGGTTGGTCTAGTAAATTGTTCTAACACTTGTTACTCAGGGAAATGACTTCAATAAAAAAGCCAGCAGCTTAATTGCCACTGGCTTTTGGCTTTCTTAGACAAGAAATAGACACAAAGTAGTGAGGCGACACGATATTTGCTGTCATTAAAGAGAAGTTTATAAATTTTGATCCTGTGGGCAAAGTTTACACAAAAGATAGAAAAGCAAATTCAATGACCTATGTCCGGTGATATTCTCACCATGAATAGAGTATTAACTCTATTTCATAAAATCAATAAAGGACATATTATGAAGAAAACCATCATTCTGTCTGTTCTCAGTACATTAGCACTTATTGGCTGCCAATCAGAGGAAACGCAAGTCAACAGTGTATCCAACGCAAAAGCGGAAGATATCACTAAGACGAAGCGTGCCCTCGCTCAACAATTGAGTGAGAACTATGCTGCCATTGAACCCATGTTGAGAAGAGATATTACTCCACAACAGACTAGCGTCTCTGTATCAGCATTTGTTCAACAAAACCCCAACTCCGAGTTTAGCCATCAGCTTGTACAAGCTGACACTCAAATTCGTAGCTGGAAAGGTATTTCTGAATACTCAGATCAGTTGCTGGAAGTTCGTTTAGCGAATGAGAGCATGATAACAGCATGGCAAAGTGGCGAGGTCGAGCCATTATTTGCATTTGAACCAAGTGGTGATGATGAGAATTGGCAATATATCGAAGCATTTGATGTGTATGGCAACATCCATCAACTCGATGTTTACCAACTCCCAGATGTACCTGTACTCGTTGTTGATAACAACAGCTCTGCTGAGCTAAAAGCAGGCTTGCAAGCTATGCAAGCTGAGATGAAAAAACTCGGTCAGCCAGCTTTAGTTCAACCATACGTTGCTGATGAACAACGCCAAAATGCACCGCTATTGTCAAGTAGCACAGTGGGCGAAGCGGCTCCAATTCAAACAACGCAGTTGAAAAAGATCCGTCTAGCCGATGACAAAGAACCTTGGATCTCTGGCAAGGCAGAAATCTACGCTATCGTAACGGGCGTCAATCCAAGTCGTGATGAACCGACTCTCGATTTAGTGGAGCTTCCATACTTAGACTACGATAACCAAGATTACTACCCGAATCAGATCATTATTCACTGGTCTCGTTACCGCTGGGGCGCTGCAGATATCGTGCTCATGGAACAAGATGATGGTACAGACTATAAACAGTTGGCAAAACTCCTCGTTCAAGTTGCTGGAGAAGTGCTGAAAGCGATTCCAGATCCAGAAGTTCAGGCTTACGCGATTATTCCGCAAATCACTAATAAGATCATCGACACGATCCCTGACGGCGTCCTAACGAATGATGATGACTTCGTCGACGTTTACTACACACTAATGCAAGACACATCATACGTGGATCATCCAGGTGCTGGTGTGAATGCAGTAGTCACATTAGAGCCGCTCACGATTAACCCAACTCGTCCGTAACCTGTTCAATTTTAATGAGTCGTTGTAATCACTTCGGCTCATTTTTCCCACTTCATCACAAAAAAGCACCCCACACAGAAATTTTTTCTCACCCGTCTTTACTGTATAAAGAAACAGTATATACTGTTCTCTTATACAGTATTGTTCAGTTATACAGGTAAATAAAAAATGCTGGCTCATCTAAGTGTTAATAATTTTGCGATTGTTAAGTCTTTACAACTCGAGCTGTCTAAGGGCATGACCACCATCACAGGTGAAACAGGCGCGGGTAAATCCATTGCTATCGATGCTTTAGGGCTCTGCTTAGGCGGACGAGCCGATGCTGGCATGGTTCGACAAGGTGAAGAAAAAACCGAAGTTAGTGCCGCTTTTTTACTGGACAACAACCTACATGCAACGCGTTGGCTAGAAGATAACGATCTGCTTGATGGCAGTGAATGTATTTTGCGTCGTATCATCACAAAAGAAGGTCGCTCAAGAGCCTTCATTAATGGCAGTCCTGTCCCACTATCACAGCTCAAATCTTTAGGGCAACTGCTGATCAATATCCATGGGCAACACGCTCATCATCAATTGATGAAAAGCGAACACCAAATGGCTATGCTCGACCAATATGCAGGTCATCTAAACCTACTAAAAAGCACACGAAGTGCTTACCAGCATTGGCGTCAGGCAGACAATAACCTCAAGCAACTAAAAGAAAATAGCCAGCAAAACCAGGCGCAAAAACAGTTGCTTGAATACCAAATCAAAGAACTAAATGAGTTATCGCTAGGTGAAGAAGAATTTGCAGAGCTCGAGCAAGAGCACAAACGACTATCCAATAGTGGTGAACTCGCCACTACCTGTCAGCAAGCCATCGAACTTATTTACGAAGGTGAAGAAGTCAATGCGCTTGGTATTTTGCAATCGGCCAATCACTCCCTAATTCAACTAGCTGAGTTAGATGAAAAGCTATCTGAGCTACCCAACATGTTGTCAGAAGCGATGATTCAACTGGAAGAAACGAAGAACGAATTACGCAGTTATCTAGATGGCATAGATGTGGATCCTGCTCGTATGGCTTATGTAGAAGAACGTTTTTCTAAAGTGATGTCTGTTGCTCGCAAACACCACGTGATGCCAGAAGAACTATACCAACATCACCAAGATCTTCTGGCTCAAGTAGAAGCGTTAGATTGCTCTGATGAACGTTTAGATGAACTCGCGCAAGAAGTGGAACAAAAGTACCAAAGCTTCCTAAACCAAGCAGAAAAACTACACAAATCACGCAGCCGTTACGCAAAAGAACTGAACAAACTGATCACACAAAGCATGCACGAATTGAGCATGGAAAAAGCGGTATTCAATATCGAAGTCAGCAATGAAAACACGCACCCATCACCACTTGGCATGGACAGTGTGTGCTTCTTAGTATCGACCAACCCAGGACAGCCATTGCAACCTATAGCAAAAGTTGCGTCAGGCGGTGAGCTATCACGCATCTCATTAGCTATCCAAGTGATTACCGCTCAGAAAGTGGATACACCAAGCTTGATCTTCGATGAGGTGGATGTCGGTATTAGTGGTCCAACAGCAGCTGTAGTCGGCAAAATGCTACGCAAGCTTGGCGAGTCTACTCAGGTATTGTGTGTCACTCACCTCCCTCAAGTTGCAGGTTGTGGCCATCAACAAATGTTCGTGGCTAAACAAACAAAAGCTGGCCAAACCGAAACACAAATGCACGCATTAGATGAACAACAACGTGTGGCAGAATTAGCTCGCCTACTTGGAGGTAGCCAAATTACAGATTCTACCCTTGCAAACGCCAAAGAGCTCCTCATCGCCGCTTAGCCATGCTCTTTCAAAGATAGAGTCACGAACACTACTCCGTGACTCTACCTCCCCCATCACCATATCAAAGTGCTTGGGTTCTGATTCCCTTTCGAAATAATGGTCAGTGCCACCCCATAGCTCAATAACTTGGCTATTTGTCATTAGTTACCGCTTAAACTGGATAGAAAATCGCTCATCGACATAAACATACATGTGAGAGAATCAATAAATGCAACTCAACTCAAAATTCGTTGTCAGATTTCCTATCATACGACGCATAGCTTTTTACATCTGCGTCGAGCTTGTTTATTATCAGCGCAGTATTTTAAAGGTTACTAAGAAATTATTATGCAATTAAAGAAGTGGTTAGTTGCCGTACCATTAGCAATGACATTGCTGACAGGATGTTCGGTATTGGAAAAACTGGTTTATCGCATTGATATCAACCAAGGCAACTATGTAGAACAAAGTGCGGTAGATAAATTAAAGTTTGGGATGACTAAAGCACAGGTTCGCTTCGTACTAGGGTCGCCAATGCTTATTGAAAACGGCTACCCAAACACTTGGTACTACATTTATCACCATACTCCTGGTCACGGTGATCCAGTGCAAAAAGACCTGATCGTTAACTTTAACGATCAAGGCACACTCGCAGATATCAGTGGTGACTTCCCAAAAAGTGACGCTTTTTACGAACAGATTCAGTAAACGACTTTTGCAAAAAACCTCTCACATGAGAGGTTTTTTATTATCTAGATATCGCGCAATCACACTTTGAATCAATGACGCCATCCATTGGGACTGATATCAAGTCTACTTATCCTTACGTACAGAGCTAGGCTTACCACCGGTGACTGGGTCTGCATTCCCATCGACTTTGGCCTGCTCAGCCCGCTTACGACGAATCTCTTTCGGGTCTGCGAGTAACGGACGATATATCTCTATTCGATCTCGATCTCGAACGGTCGCATCTAACTTCACATTACGACTAAACACACCCACTTTATTCTTAGATAAATCAATTTCAGGGTATAACTCTAACACGCCAGATTGTCGAATGATCTCTTCTACCGTTGCGTGATTATTCACCACTAAATTAAATACACGCTGTTCATGAGGAAGAGCATAGACAACCTCTACGTGAATCATATCTGACTCAATACTCATAACACTCGTAGACCTGTTTTGCGCGTTTAGTGAATGCATTTACCATGTTACTGGTAAGCTCGTTAAAAACCTTACCGAAGGCCATCTCAATCATTTTACTTGAGAATTCAAACTCAAGCTTTAGCTCAACCTTGCAAGCTTGCTCATCTAGCGCGGTAAAAATCCAACCACCACGCAACGTCTTAAACGGGCCATCCACCAAGTTCATCATAATTGCTTGGCCAGGGATCAGCTCATTTGAAGTAGTAAACGTTTTGCTGATACCAGCCTTCGCCACATCGACAGAAGCCACCATACCATTACCCGAAGACTCAATGATTCTAGAGCCCGAGCAACCAGGCAGAAACTCAGGGTATTTAGCAACATCGTTAACCAGATTGAACATCTGTTCAGCACTAAAAGACACAAGCGCAGAACGGCTGACTTGCTTCATACATACTCCTATCGATACATGTACAGGTTTAAAGCTCCTGCCAATTTTACTTTTATTCCACGATTGCGCAAATAAAAGGATTTCCTATCCGATATCCAACCCGTATAATGTCGCTATTATGGCAAAGAAAAAAACTAAACAAAAAGCGGGTAGCAATACTATCGCGCTGAATAAAAAAGCTCGCCACGAGTATTTCATCGATGATGAAATCGAAGCTGGCTTGGAGCTCCAAGGTTGGGAAGTGAAAGCCCTTCGCCAAGGTAAAGCCAATATTTCTGAAAGTTACGTATTTATGCGTGACGGTGAAGCCTTTGTGAGTGGCATGACAATCACTCCTTTAAATCAGGCATCGACACACGTTGTGGCGAACCCCACACGTGTGCGTAAACTACTAATGAGTCGTCGTGAACTAGACAACCTATTCGGACGTGTGAACCGTGAAGGTATGACATTAACGGCCCTCTCTCTGTACTGGTCTCGCTCTTGGGTGAAACTAAAAATTGGCGTAGCAAAAGGTAAAAAGCTGCACGATAAACGTACGGATTTAAAAGAAAAAGACTGGGCAAGAGAGAAAGCACGCGTAATGAAGAGTACACTGCGTTAATCTTGACCACTTAAACGCATAGTACTGGACAGCCAATGCTTTTCTGTTACTATGCGAATATTACCTGGGGCTGATTTAGGATTCGACGGGAATTCAGAAGTCTGAGGTGCATGCCGAGGTGCGGTAGGCCTCGTTAAAAAACCGCAAAAAAATAGTCGCAAACGACGAAAACTACGCACTAGCAGCTTAATAACCTGCTCAGAGCTCTCTCGCCCTAGCTTCCGCACGTAAGACGGGGAATAACGAGGGATCAAACCCAAACGCGCTAGCCCGGATTCTCCCGCCTGAGAGATGAACGGCGAATTTTAATTCAGGCTAGTCATTCATTAGCGTGTCGGTTCGCAGGTGGGTGGCGAAATTAAAGATCGACTAAGCATGTAGTACCAATGATGAACGGTTTTCGGACGCGGGTTCAACTCCCGCCAGCTCCACCAAACGTTTGGAAAAGGCCACCTTCGGGTGGTCTTTTTTGTATCAACAATCCACTTTCCACATTGTCTTCTTTTCTCACGCACTCATGCTACCTGATAACTTTTCACGAGCATTGCTGCATAACTCTGAACGTATGCCGATTTAAAAACTCGTTGAGTATTAGGTAACAGACGATACGCTCATAAATACACAACCAAAAGCACATGGAAGTTCAGAAGAACTCATTCAAGGCCAAAAAGTGTGTACTATATGCTCTTCGATTTAAAGTGTTCTAAGTTTTTGGGGTATCAACAACTACGAGTGCTAAATCTAAGTTATAGAATTATGATGGGTTAAAGTTGAACAATTTGGGTTTATCACTAACCATCAAAAGATACTTAATAAGCCTTTTCTTTTGTTCTTGGTTATCACAATTGGCGGAAACATAAATTATCAAGTCAATCTAGCATTACGATGTAAATTAATAAAAACACCTCTTGACCAAGCGACTAATTAACTATTTTCAATATGATTTCATTGTCTGAAACCTGGTATTTATAGAGATCTTTACCATTCGATAGCTCTCGTTTATTTTGCTTCCACATTACCTGATGAAAGCCTCAAAAATCCAATATAATATAACTACCAAAGATTAGCGAAGACTGAGTGTTCCAGATTTAAACTTCATTAATGCTAATAAAAATCGGTCAAGTAGATAAACATAAATCTAAAAATGTAATTTTCAAATTCACAAGTTACAAGGACAATGCAGTACTAATCACATAGTTAACATTAAATATTGTAAAAACACACAATACATATACATTTATAGATTTTTAAAATGAAAAAATTCGATGTGAAAAATTACTTAGTTGGATTTATTACAATCATATTGTTGAGCATTAATATGAGTTTTGGAGAGAGTATATTGAATAGCGATAAAGTTAACCAATACACACCACAAATCAATGGTGTGCTAACAAAAAAAGGGAAGCCGATTAATAACCAAAAGGTTAGTCTTAGTATTGGTTTAAGCGCTTCAGGAAAATCAATAGACTTATCAACATTTACTGACAGCAGTGGTCGGTTTGAATTTTCTCCTGTGTATGAGAACAAAGAGAGCGTTAAGATCCCGCTTATTGAACATTATGTAACTATTGTTTTAACCACAGAACTAGATATTGATGAAAGCGTTATTATTTGGGAAGGTTCGTTCGATGGCTATGAAATAGAGGATTACGTAAAAAACAATATGGCTAATCTAGTCTGTGATGCAGCAAACCCTCTTAAGTACTTTGCTTTTTCAATTGATGATGACGAAAACGATGACTACTACGTAAATAGTCAATGTGATTTATTTGGATCCGTCATTCCGCAGCCAATTTAGGAATAAACTGCTTCATACAGAACACCAAGAAGCTTAAGCAGCCGAGTCTGATGCTCTTGAACACCCGTTATGAAGCTTTGGCCGCCAAATTCGAGTGT